>CAZDWP010000275.1:0-3243 GCA_964508985.1 uncultured Herbinix sp.
TATATTTTTTATCAATCGCTTCTAAAAGTAATTGATCTATATAACCTATTTGCTTGATATGCGCCATATTCTTCTTTTTGGGTTGTTCTAAGGTTCTAATATTACCATCCACTAAATATACATATTCATTATGGACATCAATTATTACATAGCATTTTCCCGCATCTCTGCCAGCTTTTGCTCTTACTATACATCCTATTAATTCATGCATTTATTAACTCCATAGATTACCATAGACTCTATTAATATATATCTTATATCGTTAGGATTCTTGGTTCACCATCTGTTATCAGTATGGTATTCTCATAATGTGCCGAAAGAGATCCATCCTCAGTGACAACAGTCCAATCATCATCCATCCAATATACATCATACCGTCCGACATTAACCATGGGCTCAATTGCTAAGGCCATACCTGAGACAAGCCTAGGTCCCCTGTTTCTTTGCTTGAAATTTGGTATCTGAGGTTCCTCATGAAGATTTCTTCCAATTCCATGTCCAACCAAATCTCTTACCACTGAAAAGCCGAAGGATTCAACATATTTCTGAATTGCTTCGGATATTTCGTGTAGATGTTTCCCCTCTTTTGCGAACTTAATACCCTCGTAAAAGCTCTGCTTGGTTACCTCTATTAATTTCTCGGCTTCCTTGGTAATTTCGCCTACAGGAACAGTTCTGGCTGCATCAGAGTGATATCCCTGATATATTACTCCACAATCTAAGCTAACGATATCGCCTTCTCTAAGTATATTATCCTTAGAGGGAATTCCATGGACTACCTCATCATTTACTGAAATACATAGAGAAGCGGGAAATCCGTTATAATCCAGAAACGAAGGGATACAACCATAGCCTTTTATTATCTCACGGCATTTCCTATCGATATCAAGTGTAGAAACCCCCGGTAATACATAACCTTCTATTTCCTCTAATACCTTGGCGAGAATCTTTCCAGATTCCTCCATAAGTTTAATTTCTTTATCAGATTTAATGCTTGTCGGCATTTAACTCTTCCTTTCAGATTTAGCCCATTAATTAAGCCATAAGTACCTGAATAATTTCCTCATATATATCATCAATAGCTCCTGTCCCATCTACGCTGTGTAGGATTCCCTTCTCTTTATAATAATCAAGAAGTGGCTGAGTCTGCTCATGATATACCTCAAGCCGGATTTTCACTGTCTCGGGCTTATCATCATCTCTAAGTACAAGTTTAGTATCGCAATAATCGCATATTCCTTCTACCTTGGGCTTAAGTGTATCTACATGATATGTCCTACCACAGTCTATGCAAGCTCTTCTTCCGGCCATACGGTCAATGATTACCTCGTCTGCAACATCTACATCTATAGCAAATTCCATTCTATCATTGTTCTTATCAAGTGCTGCGTCCAAAGCCTTTGCTTGAGGAATTGTTCTCGGAAATCCGTCTAATACATAGCCATCTTTACAATCGGATGCCTTAAAACGATCCACAATTAGATCAAGAACTAATTCGTCGGGCACTAACAGCCCCTGGTCCATATATACCTTGGCTTTTAGTCCGAGCGGTGTTTCACCTTTAATATTTTCACGGAATATATCTCCGGTTGAAATGTGCGGTATATTATACTTTGTTGCTATTTTCTTAGCCTGTGTCCCTTTACCGGCACCAGGTGCCCCTAACATTATTACCTTCATGATATATTCCTCCTGCATAGTCAGTAAGTCTTTTCATTTAGATAATCCCTACAAAGTAAGTAGAACGAAGGCGTCTACATTCTGCTGAAGCCTTCGTTTTACTGCTTTGAAAAGAATTTAATCATTAAGGAATCCTTTATAATGGCGCACTAGCATTTGAGATTCTATCTGCTTTATAGTCTCTATTATTACACCAACAATAATGATGATTGATGTACCACCAAAGCTTACGCTAGCACCAAATGCTCCGGAAAAGAATAAAGGAATTACGGATACAATTATTAAACCAAGAGCACCTATTAAGATAATATAATTAAGTACTTTTCCTAAATGCTCGGTTGTAGGTTTACCTGGACGAATACCAGGAATAAATCCACCCTGTTTCTTCATATTGTTTGCAATCTCAATAGGATTAAAGGTAATAGATGTATAAAAATATGCAAAGAATATAATTAATCCTATATAAATCAGTAATCCTATAGAGTATTTAAATTCACCAAAATCAAAATTTTTAAAATTGATATTTAACCAACTACCTTGATCAAGTACCTTAAGTATCTTAGGCCAAACATGTGCTCTTTCCGGATATACTCTAAAAAATGATGAGACTACTATAGGGAAAGACATTAAAGAACTGGCAAATATAACGGGAATTACTCCAGCTGTATTAACCTTCAGTGGAATATGAGAGCTTTGTCCACCAACCATTTTTCTACCCTGTACTTTTTTAGCATATTGTACAGGAATCTTTCTTTCACCACCCTGTAATAGTAATACAAATACAATAGTAAATAATACCACGGCTAAGATTACCACCACTGAAACAATTGCCTTCCCAACTGGTTGTTGATATACGAACTGAAAAAACAGTCTTATAAAATCTTCCGGCATCGTTGATACAATATTAATTAAAAGAATAATTGAAATACCGTTTCCAACACCGTTCTGGGTGATTCGTTCTCCTAACCACATAAGGAAGGTAGAACCAGCTGTAAAGGATGCTGCCACAATCACAATGTTTGTAAATGTAAGTCCACCATCCAATACGCCTGAGCTTCCGCCAAAACCTATTGCCATAGCAATTGATTCAATAGCTGCAAGACCTACAGCCAAATAACGAGTAAGCTCTTCAATTTTCTTTCTTCCATCTTCTCCCTCTTTTTGTAGCTCTTCCAATTTGGGAATTGCTATGGTTAAAAGCTGAATAATAATGGATGAAGAAATATACGGTGAAATACTTAATGCAAATATGGACATCTTGGTAAATGAGCCACCTGTAAGGTTGTTAAAGAAACCAAGATTTATAGTTGAAAATACATCTTCAACTGCTTCCCTACTTACGGCAGGTGCTGGAAGCAGTGTTCCCAGTCGAACTATTATCAGTGCACCAAGTGTGTATAATAATTTTGTCCTGATGTCTTTAACCTTTAATGCATTTCGTAATGTTTTAAACATATTAAATCACCTCAGCATTTCCACCAAGAGCCTGAATCTTCTCTACCGCACTCGCACTAAATGCATTAACCTTGACATCCAGCTTCTTAGTAAGTTCTCCATTGCCAA
>CAZDWP010000276.1:0-3228 GCA_964508985.1 uncultured Herbinix sp.
TCCACATTATCCACAGTATTATCAACATTTTATGTTAACCAATGCTGTGGATATTATTTTACCCTGATTCTTTTCTACAACAATAGATTTTCATCTCAGGTAAATCTTTAATACCCAATGGTTCTACCTTTTATTACATATTTTTACATGTCAATACGAGAATTTTATCCACATTATCAACATCATCAACAAATTGTTTAATCGTTAAAATCCCTGAAAACAGCCTATTTCATTCTTTTTTAACTTGTGTTATACTATGCACGAGAAACAATGACTTGTAGAAAGGGGTGGGTGAAAATTGAATAAAATATCATTAAATACAGAAGGTATTTCCGACGTCACGATCGTCCCAAATACCTTTATTGATCTTTATATGCCCTCTGCTAATGGGGCTTATGTTAAGGTTTATCTATATCTGTTACGTAGCTTTAGTAGTAATAATCTTGAAATTTCAATTTCTTCTATAGCCGACAACCTGGATAATACCGAAAAAGATATCATCCGTGCCTTGAATTATTGGGAAAAGCAGGAACTACTTAGGATTGAAAGAAATACTCATAAGGAAATAACAGCAATTTACATGACTAATTTAAACGGTTCTGCAAGTAGCTCAGCAACAGATATTATACCGACTGATGATACCGATACAGAGCTAGATGAGATTGCTGTAAGTATACATACTGTAGAGGAGCCTGCCATTAGGCAGAGATACTCTCAGAAAAAGATTACCGAGCTTACAGGTAATGATGAAATAAAATGGGCCATGCACATAGTTGAAATATATCTAGATAGACCTCTAAAGCCCATGGATATTCAATTGATTTTATATCTTTATGAGGAACTGCGTTTTTCCTCAGAGCTTATTATGTATCTGTATGAATACTGTGTCTCCAGGAATAAGAAGAACCCTTCCTACATAGAAGCAGTTGCTTTAACCTGGGCTAAGGAAGGAATTGATACAGAGGAAAAGGCAAGAGAGGCTACAGTAGTATATAATGAGCATTTTAATAGCGTTAATAAGGCCTTTGGACTTAACAGAGCACCTGGTCAGATTGAAAGACAATATATTACAAAATGGGTTGAAGTATTTTCATTTTCAGATGAAATTATTACAGAAGCCTGTAATAGAACCATTCTTAGAACCGGGAAACCCGACTTCAAATATGCAGACAAGATTCTTGAAACCTGGTTCAAAAAGGATGTTAAGAATATGGCTGATATCACCAAGCTTGATGACGAATTTGCTAAGGGTAAGGGAAGCTCCAAGGTCACACCGATTGCTAAGTCTTCAAATAGGTTTAATCAATTTCCTCAAAGAACCTACACCGCTAAGGATTATGCCGAGCTTGAACGAAAGCTTATCAATAAGGGACTATAAGTTCTGGTAGTAATAGAATGCATACACATAAAGGAGATAGGATATGGCTCTGAAGAATGATCAGTATAACCGTATATTACGTGAATATGATGAGCGTCGATTTCAGAATAAGTACGAGCTGGACAAGCGTATACAAGAGGTTTATCAAGCTATACCCCAACTTAAGGACCTTGAAGACGAGCTTATATCCTTGTCTGCCCAATCAGGAAGATTGGCCTTGTATGGCAACATAGAAGCTCTAGAGGAATTAGGGAACAATACCGCAAAGCTTAGAGATCGACAAAAGCGGCTTCTTCTTGATAACGGTTATCCTGAGGATTATCTTCACATACAGTACTCTTGTAGCAAATGCAAGGATACCGGTTTTATCGATAATGAGAAATGTAATTGCTTTAAACAAGCTATAGCAGATATTATTTATGAAGGCTCAAATATTAAATCTGTACTGGACCGCGAGAACTTCAGTGCATTTTCTTTTAATTATTATTCTGATGATTATATTGATGAAAGCATCGGTTTATCCCCCCTATCTAATATGCAAAAAATAGTTGCAACCTGCAAAAGCTTTATTCGCCATTTTGATAAGAAGCATGAGAACCTATTGTTCCTTGGTAATACAGGGGTTGGAAAGACCTTTCTTGCCAATTGTATAGCAAAGGAATTATTAGACCGGGGTTATACTGTAATATATCTAACTGCCTTTAGGCTATTTGACATCCTTGAAAAATACAAGTTTGGCAAAAATTTAGAGAACACCTTAACCGCTGCTAATCAATTTGAATATATTTTAGACTGTGATATGCTAATTATCGATGATCTTGGAACCGAGCTTAGTAACTCATTTACAACTTCGCAGCTTTATCTAATTATTAATGAAAGACTGTTGCGTCAAAAATCTACTTTAATATCTACCAACCTATCATTAGATAATCTAAATTCCAATTACAGCGAGCGAATCTATTCCCGAATTATTAGTAATTACTGTATAAGACGAATAGTCGGAGAAGATATACGTCTGAACAAAGCAATAAAGCCTTAAATATGCTTGACTTAGTATTTCTATAGTGATATAACTTTTATGGATTATAGCATAACCTAACAATAATAATACGGAGGGACATGTAATGCCAAAGCAAGAAAAGATTGTAGAAACCATTCCTATTGGGCCTTTAGGCATCATTGCACTTGAAAGTAGTAAAACACTTGGTAACAAAGTAAATGACTATCTAGTATACTGGCGTGAATTAAGAGAAAGCGAGCACAAAGGTACCATAGCATTTACAGGCTATCAGAGAGATTCTTACCTAATAAATGCCTGCTGCCCAAGATTTGGCACCGGTGAAGCTAAGGGTCAGATCAAAGAAACCGTACGCGGATATGACCTGTATATACTTGTTGACGTGACCAATTACAGCTTAACCTATACTGTTCGTGGACATGCCAACCACATGTCTCCTGATGATCATTATCAGGATATAAAACGTATTATTGCGTCGGTTGGTGGTAAAGCCAGAAGAATTACTGTCATTATGCCATATCTTTATGAGGGACGTCAGCATAGGCGTAGCTCCAGGGAATCCCTAGATTGTGCATTGGCATTACAAGAGCTTACCAATATGGGTGTAGAAAGCATCATAACCTTCGATGCTCATGATCCCAGAGTACAAAATGCTATACCCTTAAAAAGTCTAGAGACAGTTCAACCAACCTATCAATTTATCAAAGCCATCCTTAAGAATGTGCCCGACATTAAGATGCATTCTGATCATATGATGGTCATAAGTCCTGATGAGGGTGGAATGGGAAGAGCTGTATATTTTGCAAACGTATTAGGTCTTGATATGGGTATG
>CAZDWP010000277.1:0-3171 GCA_964508985.1 uncultured Herbinix sp.
TCTGAGAGCTCTTTTTTGATTGCTCAAAATATGATACTTCACTTAAGTATTATAAAACATATTTTCGTTCATTGTTAAGCCGATACCAAACAAAATGCTAAGTCCGGTTAAAACTAATATTGCAAAGTTGATTTGCTTTCTGATTTTTCCGAAAACTTTTTCATCGTTTATTATAAGTCTTTGATTAAAGCCGCTTAAAAAGTCATTGCAATCAGCACATTCTTTTACATGTTCATACACAGCCTTTTCACTATCAGTACTACCAACCCCATCCTTTATAAGGGGAATCAAATCCATGCATATATCACAGGTTATTTTACTCATAAGTTTCCCTCCTTTTCGAGAATCTGTCTGATCTTTTTCCTTGTTCTAAAACTTATTACTCTCGCGGAGCTTTCGCTAATTTCATATTTTTTAGCTATTTCATAATAGGAAAAGCCTTCAATACGCATCTTGACGATATTTCTAGCTCTCTCAGGCTCCTTATCTAAAACAATCAAACACATTTTTGCGATTTCTTTTTGATAAAGCCGGTTTATGATTATTTCACAATGGAAGCTCCGGAGCGGAACCCTGTTCCGCTCCAGTAAGTTTTCTTAGCGAACCAGCGGTTCGCCTTTGAGCTCCACCTAATTAATTACTTAATCTTGTTTTTGGAACAGTATTCTCGCATATTCATTATTCCGGTTTCTATCCAGTAAGCTGAATAGGCATATCTATCAACGATTGCTTCTGCCTGAATACCTTCGCCCATACGTTTTATCCAATCATCTTTTCTGTATTGAGTACAGAAGATGGTGGAGGTTGTATCTGATCGTCTTTCCATTAGTTCAAAGAGAAAGTACAATTCGCAGTCGGAAACGTCAGAGACAAGCCACTCATCAATAATAAGCAAAGGAATTTTTCCGTATCGTGCAAGTAGCTTTTTCTGCTGACCTTGAACAAGAGATGCGTCACCATACTCCATTAATAGATCTGGAAATCGTATATATCTAGTTTTTGTCTGTCTGAGACATGCTTGCTTTCCGAACACACAGCTAAGAAAAGTTTTACCAGATCCAGTAGGTCCTTGAAGGATGATGCTTTGATGATGATCTATGTACTGACAGCTAAAAAGCTCTCTTAATAGATTTCTATCCAGATGCCTTCCATCATAGTAAAGGCTATGGATATCAGCTTGGGGAAATCGCAGCTTTGCTGATTTAATTAATCGCTGGATTTTACCGTTATATTTTTCTTGATATACATAATCGGTAAGCCGTTGTATCCGTTCATCAAAAGATAACGATACTGTAGAAGGTTCTGATTGCTGATACTCAAGTCCTGTAATTATTTCGGACATGTTTAATTCACGAAGCTTACGTTTGGTTTCATCATTAATCATTTTTACCACCTCCGTAATAATCACTTCCACGAAGATATCCCATCTTGCGTGTTTGCTCAGACTCAGATTTAGCATTTTTCCTTTCAAGATACAATACATCTTGATTAGCAGCTAAAATAGAATTAAGATGGTGGTAACGGGGCTTTTTAATCCCATTTGTAATGGCGAATTCACAGGCAGCTTCCAGGCGTGCTTCAGAATATTTATTGCTTAAACGCAGAACAGCCAGAGCAGGATTATAGCCCTGTTCTTTTATGCTCACATATTCAAAGATACGTTCCACTGTTTCAGCAGTGTATTTTCCGATGGAGCATGCCCAATTGTTAATTCTGATATCGTCCCAAGGACTGAACTTGAACTTATCGGGCATATCCTCCGTATGAGTGGCATACTGATTCTTACGACCGGCAGGAAACCTGTTATGTGTGGACAACCTATTTTCACCACTGTATATTTCCACTGTGGTATCGGTAATCCTTAGATCAACCTTCTTGTGTGCATACTGATAAGGACAGGAATAGCGATTGTATTCGAATACAACATGATAATCGATGTTCACCTTGCGTCCGTAAACCCATGTAGCGATTTCATACGGAATTGCAGGAATGGAATGTAGTGTTGGTTTTTCATCAAGGTAAGAATCATATCGGCTACCATCCCTTTTTTGAAAGTTTTCATGATTGAACTCATATAGTTTCTTAGCAACAGCAGCTTTAAGATCGGGGAAAGAATAGAAAACCTCATTTCGCAGCTTTGCAATGATGGCAGTAGCTATCTTTCCTACCGTACCTTCTACAGACGCCTTCTGCTTAGGCTTACGAATTCCAGCAGGCATAATGGCGGTCATGTAGTGTTCTCCTAAAGCCTCATAATCGGCGGTAAGAACGATTTCCCCATCTTTCGGATGAGAAACCACACCGGTCTTAAGATTGTCGCAAATAAGCCTGGTGGTAACGCCTTCAAAGTATTCATACATCCTGATATGGCAACGGATAAATGTATCCATCTTCATATCAATAGTTGGTTCCACATAAGAATACTGGCTATAGGGCAACGTACCTACAAACAGATAAACTGTCATGACTTCCCCAGTGGATGTATCCACATAGCTCATTGTAGGACCAGACCAGTCTACTTCGGTTATAATCCCCGGCTTATGTTCCAGGTGATTTGTGAGCTTATTAACAATAGCATAATCAGCGTATCCCTTACAGAACTTTGTATATCCCATTGCAATCTTGTTACAGGAGTTACATTTATCCTGATATTCCTGCCAGAGAAGCTTGAGTGTAACTCCTACTCGTTTTAATTCATGATGTACATACTCATAACTAGGCTGTTGATAAAGTTGCTCTACAGCAAATTTATCAGGATAGAACATACGATAGACTGTCTCTTCTGGGAGAGACCTGACATCATTATAGGTGATGCCTTTTTCGTCAGAAATGTGCATTACATCACTAACTGAGTGTTTTGAAATGTGCCGTGTTGCTGCTATTGTATTTCGCGACAATCCAGCGGCACGAAGCTCTAAGATGAGCTTCACTTTGATTTTATTGGCCATAATTACTGGCCTCCCTTCTGTAAAATTAGAGGATTCCCTCATTATATATTTTACAGAAAGTTACGCTTAAAGTGGAGCTATTGCGTGAATTAAGATTTAAGTGGAGCCATTACACATACAGGTGGAGCTATAAAGCGTATGAGTGGTTCCACTGGTGCGAAATATTCAACGGTAGCAATCCATCTCTATTGTTATTTAAATACTGATATAATTCCATTGCTTT
>CAZDWP010000278.1:0-3167 GCA_964508985.1 uncultured Herbinix sp.
ATGCAAGTCCGCAGTACCAAGCATGGGTAGGAAGGCAATTATAGGTATATTCAAAGTTCCACAAGTCATATGCAATAATAAAGCACCAGGTCATATCAGGCCACAACATATCGTCGCGTTTCTTGGAGGAATATATGCCCCACCATCCTGTCATACAGAAGATGTTAATAATTCCAGCAATACCATTTAACCAGTTCCACCATCCGCCATACAACCATACATTTTCAGAAGATAACCACCAACGGTCACCATTTTGAGCTAGAGACATTGCTCCGCGAATACCTGATTCAAAGTCACTTCCTACAGCAATTAATATATTAATTGCTACAATAAGAAATGGAAATACCTTAAACCAATTTGTATTACCAATGCTCCATTTATACTTAAGCATCATAAAACCAATACATCCTGCTGTTGCAGCGTAAAGCTTAGCATAATGGAACCAGCCATTCATGTGTGTATAAGTAGGGTTGTTGAGAGCCCATTCTGCCCCCATGGAAGCCCCTATGGAAATAGCGATGAAATATACTGTTAATGCTGCTGGTAATGCTACAAATAAAAGTATACCACCCTGTTTTGAACGACGTGCCACTTCATTAACAACAATTAATGCCACAAATACCAAAAGCCATCCTAAAAGTTGAAATCCTGCATTTTCTCCATAAATTTGAAAGAACATATTTGTATCCTCCTGTAATATTCAGTTTTATTTTTAATACAAAATCTTACATTTTAACTTGCTTCAATCTCTTTTATATTGACCTCATTACCTGTAACTAAATGTGTGTATTCACTGGCACAATAGGGACATGTTCTTCCATGCTCCACTGTACCATATAATTGATTGCATTCCTCACATATTGTGACTGCTTCTATTTTCTCAATTAATAGATTGGAATTCCGAAGCAAATCTGATTTATCGGATGCCCATTTCCAGCAATCCAACAAAAAAGTGTCAATTACCGTGGATACTTCTCCCACCTCTAAGGTTACAGAAGACACAGCACTAAGTGCATTGGCTTCTCCCACCTCTTCTACACTCTTGATAATATGAAAAACAATACCTAGTTCATGCATGATGTCACTCTTTCTTTTTGTTACGTTTGATTTTAATTTCCCTCTTAATCATATAAGGTAGAATACCCTTCAATTTATCTTCAGCTGTTCTCATCTTACTACAATCCGGATTATCTCTGTACAAGTGAATTGCATCAAATTCACATTTTGTTGTACAAAGGCCACAGCCGATACACTTGTTGGTATCTACTACAGAGGCACCACAATCTAAACAACGGGCAGTCTCAAGTTTAACTTGTTCTTCCGTAAATGTCTTATGAGCATCTCTGAATGATTTGCGGTAGTCAATACTTTCATCCATTCCAGCAGTCTGTCTGGATGCATTGTCGTAACTTTCTAGTACAATATTATTCTTATCTAACTCTTTGAATTGACGGCGATTACGGCCAATTACTAAGCTACTATTAGGCTGAACAAATCTATGTAAGGATACGGAACCTTCTTTACCAGCTGCAATGGCATCAATAGCAAATTGTGGTCCTGTATAAACATCACCTCCCACAAAGATATCTGGCTCTGCTGTTTGATAGGTAAGGGCGTCAGCTACTGCACCGTTTCCTCTTCCAAGCTCTACCTTAGTTCCTTTTAATAAGTCACCCCAAAGAATGCTTTGGCCAATACTTAAAAATACATTTTCACATGGAACTGTAATGGTTTCATCTTCATTATATTTCGGGTTAAAACGACCATCCTCATCCATAACACAAATACATTTTTTGAAAATAATGCCTGTTACTTTGCCGTTTTCTGTCAGGATTTCTTTCGGTCCCCAACCACCAATGACAGATACTCCTTCGTCCTTAGCTTCTTCCACTTCTTCTTTAGATGCAGGCATGGTATCTAGACCTTCTAGACAGTACATAGCTACTTCATCTGCACCGCATCTGCTACTGGTACGAGCTACGTCGATAGCCACATTACCGCCACCTACTACTACCGTTCTTCCTTTTACAGAATAGCCCTCATCTGCTCCTACTGTACGTAGGAAATCAACAGCAGTCATAACTCCCTCTGCATCTTCTCCTGGAATACCAGCCATTCTGCCACCTTGACATCCGATTGCAATATAGAATGCTTGATAGCCTTCCTTACGTAGGTCGTCTATGGTTACATCCTTACCAACCTCTATTCCACATTTAATCTCTACACCCATCTGACGCATGACATCAATCTCTGCCGCCACAACATCCTTCTCCAATTTATATGAAGGGATGCCATATACCAGCATACCGCCTGGTTTGTCATTCTTCTCAAACACAGTTGGATGATAACCTTTTTCTGCCAGATAGTAAGCACAGCTTAAGCCTGCAGGGCCTCCACCAATAATCGCTATTTTCTCCTTAAATGGTCCTCTATTAGAAGGTTGAATAATAGGTGGTATATAACGGGTGTCCTCATGCAAGTCTAGTTCTGCAATAAATTTCTTCACCTCTTCGATTGCTACAGCTTGATCAACTGTACCACGAGTACATGCATCTTCACAGCGTTTATTACATACACGTCCGCACACAGCGGGGAATGGATTCTCTTTTTTAATCAATGCCAATGCTTCTTTATAACGTCCCTGAGAAGCCATCTTTAAGTAGCCCTGTACTGCAATATGGGCTGGACAGGCAGTCTTACAAGGTGCTGTACCAGTATCGTAGCAATTGATACGATTGTTGTCCCTATAGTCTTCATCCCATTTTTCAGGTCCCCATTTTACTGCGTCTGGTAGTTCCACCATGGGATAAGTAACAGGACCTTCATTGGTACACAGTTTCTGCCCTAGCTTCACAGCGCCAGCTGGACAATATTCCACACAACGGCCACAAGCAACACAATTCTCTGATTTCACTTTCGCCACATATGCTGAGCGAGAAAGATTGGGTGTATTAAATAGCTGTGAGGTACGAAGCCCATAACACACATTCACATTACAGTTACATACTGCAAAAATCTTGTTCTCCCCATCAATGTTGGTGATTTGATGAACAAATCCATTGTCTTCGGCACGTTGTAAGATTTCTAATACTTGGTCATAATTAATAAAATATCCCTTGCCTGTTTCCACAATATAGTCTGCCATATCGCCTACTGCGATACACCAA
>CAZDWP010000279.1:0-3141 GCA_964508985.1 uncultured Herbinix sp.
ACTGATTTGAGCATTCAATTCGTACAAATTATTTCCTTTCGAATCAATTGCCACAATAACTGGAAATTTCTCAACATATAATTCATGGATTGCTTCTGTACCAAGCTCATCATAAGCAATTACCCTTGCCTCTTTTATGCATTTAGAAAGCAAAGCACCTGCCCCTCCTGTTGCGGCAAAATATACTGCTTTATTTTTTTTCATGGAGCCAATAACCTCACTACCTCTTATGCCTTTTCCAATCATCCCCGATAATCCTCTATCCAATAGCGCTGGCGTATACTTATCCATACGACTTGCTGTAGTTGGACCGGCGGATCCTATTATACTTCCCTTTCTTGTAGGTGATGGTCCCATATAATAGATAACATTGTCTTCTAATGATATTGGCAGACTACCCCCTGTTAATAACACTTCATACATCCTTTGATGTGCCGCGTCTCTTGCAGTGTATATAACGCCAGTAATATAGACATAATCTCCGGCCTTTAAGCTCTCTACTATATCTTTTGTTAAGGGAGTATTAATATTTTTTTCCACGGTTACCTCATCTCTTATTATTTATTTTCTAATACTTATAAGCACCTATTATATAAGCGATTTAAAGCACCCTTGTAACATGTCTATTCACATGGCAACCAATGTTTATTGCCAGTGGAAGTCCTGCGATATGTGTAGGATAAGTCTCTATATTAACTCCGATAGCCGTGGTTCTTCCTCCAAGACCTGCCGGTCCTATACCCATATCATTAATAGCAGTTAATAGGTCTTCTTCAAGCTTTTTTATATGAGGCTTGTCTGAATGAATACTAATATCTCTTGTTAAAGCTTTCTTTGCAAGAAGAGCAGATTTTTCAAAGCTTCCTCCAATGCCTATACCAACTACTATGGGAGGACAAGCATTAGGTCCTGCCAGCTTTACTGTTTCCAAAACTGCTTTTTTTATACCTTCTACTTCGTCAGAGGGCTTTAGCATATAGATACGGCTCATATTTTCACTTCCAAAGCCTTTAGGAGCAACCGTTATTTCCAGCTGATTACCAGCTACTATTTTATAGTGAATAATTCCAGGGGTATTATCCTTTGTATTATCTCGTATTAGCGGATCTGATACTACAGACTTTCTTAAATATCCTTCCTGATAGCCTCTACGAATTCCTTCATTTATGGCTTCCTCTAGGGAGCCACCTTCAATATGAACATCTTGACCAATTGTTATAAAGACAATTGTCATTCCTGTATCCTGACATATGGGTATTAATTCGTTTTCAGCTATATTCATATTCTCTAGAAGTTGACCAAGCACTCGCTTTCCCAGTGGAGAAGTCTCCTTATCATAAGCATCTCTAATACCTTCATCTACATCAGAAGCCAACCTTAAGTTGGCTTCTATGCACATGTCTTTTATATTAGTAATAATTTCTTCAACATATATACTACGCATACTATATACTTTCTCCGGTATCCCAGGTTCATATTAATCATCAGAGTCTTCTTGATCTTCAGCTTCATCAGATTCATCAGAGTCCTCTAGCTCATCATAATCATCCTCAAAGTCTTCATCATCAGATACCACCGCGTCCTCTTGCAATTCTTTTTCAAGGTTCTTAATAACCTCTTCATCGGTGGTGTTATTGCTGTCTTCTCTTACCTTGGCCATACTAGCAACAAATACTTTTTTATCATGTAGATTCATAAGCTTAACGCCTGATGTAATTCTTCCAAGTAAGGAAATATCATTAGCTAATATACGAATTACAATTCCTTCAGTTGTAATCAACATAACCTCGTTGTCATCATTGACGGCCTTTACTCCTACAACCTTACCTGTCTTTTCGGTAATCTTATAGCATTTGACTCCTTTTCCTCCGCGGTACTGTACATTAAACTCTTCAAGCATCGTACGTTTGCCCATACCATTGGCTGATACAAAGAGCAAATATTCGCCCTGTGTGTCAAGCTGCATTCCGATAATTTCATCGTCTCCAGATAAGGACATTCCGTTAACACCCATAGATGATCTTCCTGTGAATCTTACGTCCTGCTCATTAAACCTGATACACATGCCGTTTTGTGTTACTAAGAATATATTCTTATTACCATCGGTAATCTTTACTTCTATTAGCTCGTCATCCTCACGAAGGTTGATTGCTATGAGTCCTGACTTCCTGATGTTTACGAATTCTTTAAATATAGTTTTTTTCACTATGCCCTTTTTTGTTGCCATGAATACAAAGCGGTCTTCCACATATTTCTTAATCGGAATAACTGCTGTTATTCTTTCCTCCGGCATAAGTTGTAAGAGATTTATTATAGCTGTTCCCCTGGCTGTCCTGCTAGCCTCTGGTATTTCATATGCCTTTAGGCGATATACCCTACCCCTATTGGTAAAGAACATAATATAATGATGATTTTTCGTCATAAATAAATCCTCGATGAAGTCCTCATCAATTGTATGCATTCCCTTTATTCCCTTACCACCGCGATGCTGGCTCCTAAAATTATCCACCGTCATTCTCTTAATGTATCCCAGCTTGGTCATTGCAATAACCGTGGTATCATTAGGAATTAAATCTTCCATGGATATATCAAATTCATCAAAGCCAATCTTTGTTCTACGCTCATCGCTGTATCTATCACGTATAACAGTGATTTCCTCTTTTATTACTCCTAGTAGTTTATGTTCATCTGCTAATATAGCTTTATACTCTGCTATCCTTGCCTGCAGCTCTGCGAATTCTGCCTCCAGTCTTTCTCTTTCAAGACCTGTCAGAGCACGAAGTCTCATATCAATTATTGCCTGAGCTTGGGCATCTGATAGGCCAAAGCGTTCTATCAATCTTTCCTTGGCAATATTGCCGTTCTGAGAACCACGGATAATACGAATTACCTCATCAATATTGTCCAGGGCAATTATTAAGCCTTGTAATATGTGAGCTCTTTCTTCTGCTTTGTTTAAATCATATTTTGTACGCCTTGTAACTACTTCTTTCTGATGCTTTATGTAATAGTTCAGCATCTGAAGTATATTAAGTACTCTCGGTTCATTATTTACCAAGGCAAGCATAATAACTCCAAATGTATCTTGAAGCTGAGTATGCTTATATAATTTATTTAACATGACATTGGCATTTACATCTC
>CAZDWP010000280.1:0-3138 GCA_964508985.1 uncultured Herbinix sp.
TTAGAACGAACATTATACCTCCGGGTATTAATATATTTTTATTGGTAATGGGTCTAGTCACTGTAATGGTGAAGTATTTTGAAAGCGGAGGAGGAACCGATCTTGTATGGAGCCATACTGTAGGATTCTTTTCGATAAGCCTATTCCTATTATTGATATTCTATGCCACCAAGGGAAGAGCTATAGGAGGCGGTGATATTAAGCTCATGGCGGCCGCTGGACTTCTTCTTGGCTGGGAGCTGGTTATATTGGCCTTCTTCATTGGTTGTATATTGGCTGCAATCGTTCATCCTATTAGGATGAGGATAAGCAATATCGGTAGGGCACTGGCATTTGGACCCTACCTATCCATGGGAATTCTATTAGCCTTGTTTTTTGGTAAGCAGATGATTATCTGGTATATTGAATCCTTTTTTGTATAGAATTTGACTATAAACTGACAAGATTATAGTAGATAATAAGCATAAGCATATACCTATCATATATGTAGTTTATGGGGGAGTAAAATGGCTAAAAAGGTATTGAGCATACTAATAGGGTCAGAATGTACAAAGGTATGCGAGCTAAAGTATAAGAAAAAATACAAGAACAAGGGTATCCGTGTATATAAAAGCCTAGTCTTCGAGACACCTGAGGGCTCTGTAGAGGATGGCCTTATTAAGGATATGAATGTCTTTGGTGAGGAGCTAAAGGCCAGACTTAAATCAGCTAAGATTAAATCTAATAGAGTTGTTTTTACCATAAATTCTAGTAAAATAGCTAATCGCGAAATTATTATGCCCCCTGTTAAAGAGAAACGCATTATGGATATTATTAAGACGGGAGCTTCCGAGTATTTTCCTGTAGATATGGATGATTATATTCTGTCTTATCAGGTAATAGAGAAGAGCAAATTCACCCATAAGCATAGTCAAAGGAGGGCCGAGAAACAGGAGATAAAGCTTGCTAAGAAGCAGGCAAAGCTTGACCAAAAAGCATTTAAGAGGAGAAGCAAAACCGAAATAATAGCAGACAACCTTGAATTGATGTCTGCCAAGGCTTCTGAGACTGATGATATGGCTAGTGAGAACGGGAATACATTCGATCTGAATAAAGCCAAGGAAGTAATGGATCAAATGCGTATTGCTGTTTATGCTGCGCCCTCGGCAATGGTAAAGAATTATTATAGCTTCGCTAGGCAGATGCATTTTGATATTCAAGCCATTGATTACTACGGCAACAGTAGCTATCAGGCAATTAAGCGTCAGAACAAGCGAGGCATCAATGTATATGTGCAAATGAATGAGAAGGATACTATTATTAGTATTCTTAGGAATGATATATTAATCCTTCAAAGAACAGTAAGCTATGGTCTTTATAAGCTAATTGATGCTATAAATGATTTGGGCTATGGACAGGAAGAGGATGGAGAGGATGCCTTAACTCTTCTTCGCAATCATGACATGCTCTCAAGAGAAGAAGGAAATATTGCACTAGAAGAGGTGGCGGCAACTGACAGTCTTGATTCATCAGAGTCAAGGCATACTCTGATAGAGAATGTCAGAGAATCCTTATATACATTAGTCGGTAATGTAACAAGAATGCTGGATTATTATAAATCAAGCCATAAGCAGATTGATATAGATACCATATATCTAACAGGAGCCCTGGTGGATATCAAAGGAGTTGAGAGCTTCTTTAGTACGAGTATCGGGCTACCGCACAAAATAATGCCAAAGCTTAACTCTGTAAGCGCAAGTAAGAAGGCGTCATCCTTTAGATCAAATCCCAGTAAATTTCTCTCGCTTATTGGAGCGGTTATAAGTCCTACGGATTTTATACCCTATGAGTTCCTACTTAAGAAGCAAAGAAGAAGTATGGTTATAGCCACTATTTTTCTGGTCTTGGTTTGTCTTGCAGGATCTGCCGGAACAGTTTATGTGTCATATACGGATTATCAAATGGCTAAGAAGGAGCTGGATGCAATTACAGAAGAGTATGAGGGTATGAAGCCATTGAGCGGAGCTCATGATGCTTATGAATTGGCTATAGCAGAGCTTGAGGAGCTTGAGATATTACAAGGGCTGACTGATAGTAACAATGATGAAATTAAAGACGTTATAGAGCAGCTAGAGAAAAAGCTTCCCAGAGGCACTCTTATTCATTCCATGAATTTTACGGAGACTGTAGTTACGATGAATGTAACAGCCAATGATGAAGGAGCAGGCTCAAATGCCTTAATAGCTAAAATATTAAAGCAGCTTAAGGGAATCAATTATTTTAAGGATAATGTTGATATATCGGGAATCAAGGTAGTGGACGATGATGGAATGGCCAAGGTTAACTTCTCCATTTCTTGTACCTATGTAGAATAGGTGTGGGGTATTCATATGAAAAGGAAGAAAAATGCAAAATTAATAAAGCTTATAATTAGCCTAATAAGTATAGGTCTTTTCGTTTATTCATATTATGTGGTCTCTAACAGATATATCGAAAAAACCTCTCAGGCCAATAAGGAGATTGAGCTAATTAAGCTTCAGATAATCGATAGAGAGAAAATGCTTGCCCAGGAGGAAGAATTTTAACTACTATTGAGGCTCTTAATAAGCAAAAACAGGATATTATCGATAGCTATCCTGTACATATAGCTAAAGAGGATAATTTCATGTTCGTTGGAAATCTTGAGAAAAATTTAAAGCTTAATATAACCTCCTTGGATGTTTCAGAGAATAAGGGCTTTTATAGAACCATACTGCCTGCTATAGAGGGTGGGACGGACACAGAGCTTCAGGAGGAAGAGGTCGCATCAGATGATACGAATGCTTCAGCTACAGACACCACCATGCATGCCTTCGTTAATTCTATTAATATGAACTTTCTTACCTCCTATGAAGGCTTTAAGGAGCTATCGGAATATATAAGAAATTATCCTGAGCCCACTGTTATACAAAACGTATCCGTCAGCTATGACGGCTCAACTGGTGCATTGGCAGGGAATCTAACATTGAATAGGTTCTTTTTAACTGGTAGTGGAAAGGAATATATGGGCACTCCCATTGATGGCATTAATATTGGCATGGACAATATTTTTGGCACAGGCGGAGTAGACGAACAGGATAATGCTGATATCGATGAGCCAGATGATAATTAGTTATTGGA
>CAZDWP010000281.1:0-3119 GCA_964508985.1 uncultured Herbinix sp.
CCGTATTTTATTGCGTTTCCTTGAGCCTTCATATGGTTTCAACCTCCTTGGGGTGACTTATGTGCCCTGTAATGGCGGAAGCGGCGGCAACGGCAGGAGAGGCAAGATAAACCTCGCTGTCAACGTGTCCCATACGTCCGACAAAGTTACGGTTAGTAGTAGATACCGCCCGTTCTCCTGCTGCCAAAACGCCCATATGTCCTCCGAGACATGGTCCGCAGGTAGGTGTACTCACCACTGCCCCTGCCTTAATAAATGTAGAAAGTAGTCCTTCCTCAAGAGCTTGAAGATATATTTTCTGGGTAGCAGGAAATACTATGACACGCATTCCCTTAGCTACGGTTCTACCCTCCATAACCTTAGCCGCTATTCTTAAGTCATCAAGCCTTCCGTTAGTACAGGAACCAATAACTACTTGGTCTATTTTAATATCTTCGATATTGTCAATTGTGTGAGTATTTTCCGGCAGATGCGGGAATGCAATTGTAGGCCTTATCTCAGACAAATCTATTTCATAGGTTTCATCATACTCTGCATCCTCATCGGCTCTATATATTGTATAAGGCTTTACGGAGTGCTCATTTATATATTTTATAGTGTTCCTATCCACTGGGAATATACCGTTCTTTGCACCGGCTTCTATAGCCATGTTTGCTATGGTAAAACGATCGTCCATCGTAAGGTTTTCTATACCGTCTCCGACAAATTCCATGGATTTGTACCTGGCACCATCCACACCAATCATACCGATTATATGAAGGATGATATCCTTGCCGCTAACCCATTTTGAAGGTTTCCCAGTAAGAATAAAACGTAATGCGCTAGGCACCTTAAACCAAGCCTGGCCTGTGGCCATCCCTGCTGCCATGTCCGTACTTCCTACACCTGTAGAAAAAGCTCCCAGAGCTCCATAGGTACAGGTATGAGAATCGGCCCCTATAATTACATCGCCTGCCACTACAAGACCCTTTTCAGGAAGCAGAGCATGCTCAATACCCATTTCACCAATTTCAAAATAATTGGTAATATCATGATCTATAGCAAATTCTCTCATACATTTGCAATTCTCGGCAGACTTAATATCCTTATTAGGCGTGAAATGATCTGGTACAAGAGCAATCTTATCCTTATCAAAAATCTTCTTAGTATTGAGCTTTTCCATCTCTTTTATAGCCACAGGAGCTGTGACATCATTACCAAGAACAAGGTCCAGATTGACCTCAATCAATTGTCCTGAACTTACCTTCTCAAGGCCTGCATGAGCTGCTAGAATCTTCTGCGTCATCGTCATTCCCATTTCTTTATACCTCCCATATTTACTTGGTACCTTTAATCCGGTACCAGGTACCAAATTCAGTACCTGGTACCGAATTATGGTGCCGAACTAAATGTACAGATTTATATTTCACTGACTATCAGGTCTCCCATATTGTCACATCCGACAAGGGTGTTTCCTGGTGACATAATGTCGATTGTTCTATAGCCCTTCTTAAGGACTTTCTTAACGGCAGCTTCTACCATGTCGGCCTCCGTATCAAGATCAAAGGAGTATCTTAGCATCATAGCAGCAGAAAGAATGGTTGCTATGGGATTGGCCTTATTCTGACCTGCGATATCAGGAGCAGACCCATGGCTGGGTTCATATAGGCCAAGCTTGGTTTCACCTAGGCTTGCACTGGCCAGCATTCCTATGGAGCCTGTAACCATACTGGCTTCATCAGAAAGTATATCACCGAACATATTCTCAGTTAGAATCACATCAAATTGAGTGGGATCCTTTACAAGCTGCATGGCACAATTGTCAACCAGCATGTCGGTAAGCTCCACATCGGGATATTCCTCTGCGACTTCTTTTGTAACCTGTCTCCATAACCTGGAGGAATCCAGAACATTGGCTTTATCTACACTACAGACCTTTTTCCTTCTCTTTCTTGCAATTTCAAATGCCTGTCTAGCTATTCTGGCTATCTCCTTCTCATTATAAACCAAGGTATCGGTTGCAGTTCTTATCCCATCCACCTTCTCGGTCCATCTATCTCCAAAGTATAATCCACCTGTTAATTCTCTCATAACCACAAAATCAAAGCCATCTCCTATAATATCTTCTCTTAGAGGACAAGCACTCTTTAGTTCATTAAATAAGATCGCAGGTCTGATATTAGCAAATAGCTTAAGACCTTTTCGAATGGCAAGAAGCCCTGCTTCCGGTCTTAGATTAGGAGCTATGTCGTACCATGCAGATTTACCAACATCTCCTCCCACAGCACCCAAAAGAACAGAATCACTATTCTTTGCTACATTTAGTGCTTCCTCTGTTAGTGGCACCCCCGTAGCATCGATTGACACTCCTCCCATAAGCACCTCGGTATAGCTAAGGCTATGACCGTATTTTGCTCCTATGGTATCAAGCACCTTTCTTGCTTCTCTAATAATCTCCGGTCCTATACCATCGCCGGGTATAACCGCAATATTAAAATTCATGAAAGATATCCTCCTATATAAATGCATTTTCTATTGCTATTTTATCATAAGTACTGATATAATTGAAATACATATTATGAATGCCTATTATAACATAGAGTTATATCATTATAAATTAAAACAACTATAATAATTCATATCACAAACTCAATGCGGAAACCAAATACTATCATATGAATTATTGGAGGGAGTCATTATGAACAACTTATCCTTATATAATGTATTTAACGCTGTGGCAGAGACGGGGAACATCTCTCAAGCCGCCAGGCTTCTATATGTAAGCCAGCCCGCCGTCAGTAAATCAATAACTAGCCTTGAGGAAAGCTTAAAACTGACATTGTTTATAAGAAATTCCCGGGGAGTCAAGCTTACTGAGGAGGGACAGCTTCTTTATCAATATACCAGGGAAGCTTTTGATATACTTAACCAGGGGGGGGAGCGTCTTACCCGCATGAAGGAGCTTGGAGTAGGGCACCTTAGAATAGGTGTGAGCTCAACTCTATGCAAATATGTCCTGCTCCCATACCTTAACCGTTTCCTAAAGACTTATCCCCATATCAAGATTACCATAGAGAGTCAGTCAACCGTTCATACCTTAAAGCAACTTGAAAACAACACCCTGGACATAGGTCTCGTTG
>CAZDWP010000282.1:0-3104 GCA_964508985.1 uncultured Herbinix sp.
AAGTATACCATGCCCAGATAGCTCAGTTGGTAGAGCAGAGGACTGAAAATCCTCGTGTCGCTGGTTCAATTCCGGCTCTGGGCATTTTCTTTTTATTTTTTTCTAAAAGAATGGGACATTAGCTCAGGTGGTAGAGCACTTGACTTTTAATCAAGCTGTCCGGGGTTCGAGTCCCCGATGTCTCATAAAAACGACCCACTAAAAGGTCGTTTTTTCATGTAAAAGTCTCTCTTTTTTATCGCATATAAATCTAGGCAATTAGTTGACATAGAAGCCGAACGAGGTTACTATTAATAATGTGTTGATAAAACACCAATTATGGGTAAGCGCTGTGGATAGACAAAGTTGAGGAGAAAAATGCTAGAGGACAAAACAAATCAACTGAAGAAATGGATTACGGATAGTGATAACATCGTTTTCTTTGGAGGAGCAGGGGTATCAACAGATAGCGGAATTCCTGATTTTAGAAGTGTTGATGGATTGTATTATTTAAAATATGATTACCCTCCTGAAACCATATTAAGCCACAGCTTTTTCATAAGAAAGACAGAGGCATTTTATAAGTTTTATAGAGATAAGATGATTTATGAAGATGCCAATCCTAATATTACTCACTTGAAGCTAGCAGAGCTAGAAAAGCGGGGAAAGCTAAAGGCAGTGGTGACTCAGAATATTGATGGACTTCACCAGAGAGCCGGCAGTAAAAATGTCTTAGAGCTTCATGGATCAGTTCTACGTAACTATTGCATGAAATGTCATCGCTTTTATTCACTAGATAAGATTAAGGAGACTAAGGGCATTCCTACTTGCGAATGTGGAGGAATTCTTAAGCCCGATGTTGTTCTTTATGAGGAAGGACTAGACGATACCATAGTTTCGATGGCAATTCAAGCAATAACGCAAGCAGAAGTGCTAATTATAGGAGGTACTTCATTAAGTGTATATCCTGCTTCGGGACTTATCAGATATTATAATAAGGATAAGATGGTATTAATAAATAAATCAATTACACTATATGACAAGAATTCAGACCTATTAATACAAGCTGGACTAGGTGAGGTCTTTAATAAACTGTAAAAGGGAAGGGGATTCTTATGAAGAGGGAAAAATGGAATAGTATAAACAGATTGACTATAGGGGGCTTACTTCTTGCCATTGGAATTATTATTCCAAGATTGTTTCATATGTTTGGAACTCCTGAGATTGGTAAAATGTTTTTGCCTATGCATATAAGTGTATTTATCGCTGGTATTTATCTTGGTTCTTATTATGGGGTGATTATAGGATTTTTTACACCTTTACTTAATTCATTATTTGGATTACCTATTTTCCCTTATAATTTGATTATGGCTTTTGAACTGGCAGCCTATGGCCTATTTGCAGGTTTATTTATGTCAATGCTACAAAAGATATATAAAAGAAAGATGAGGAGAACACCGCGAATATTTATTAGCCTACTTCTATCAATGGTTATGGGAAGGATTGTCTATGCATTTGTTCTATTTGTGATGATAAGATTTCTTGCTATGAAGGTTCCGGCTCCTTTTACAGTGCTAGGTTCTGCTATAACAGGTATTCCGGGTGTCGTTATTCAGCTACTATTGGTTCCGGGTATTGTCCTTGTATTATATGCTTCACAAGAAAAGTACATAAGCTAGTTTAATAGCTAGTATAAAATTTAATCAATTGACAGTTGCCAGGAAACCCATCTTATTGTATATTTAGTATTATATGCGTCACAATATACACGAGAAGCAGATTAGTCTAAGATATAATTTTTGATCTTCTAATCTGTGTTTTATACAAGAGTAAAAGAACTATAGTTTAAAGGAGGAAATATAATGAGTAACATTGACACAATGTCAGTAAATGCTATCAGAGTTTTATCTGCAGATGGCGTACAAAAAGCCAATTCAGGACATCCAGGTCTTCCACTTGGAGCGGCAGCGATGGCCTATGAGCTATGGGCAAAACACATGAAGCATAATCCAGCAAATCCAAATTGGGCCAACAGAGATAGGTTTGTTTTATCCGGAGGTCATGGATCCATGCTGTTATATTCACTATTACATTTATTCGGATATGGCCTTACATCAGAAGATTTATCACAGTTTAGACAAGACGGGTCTTTAACACCGGGGCATCCAGAGTATGGACATACTATAGGTGTTGAAGCTACAACCGGTCCCCTTGGTGCAGGTATGGCTATGGCAGTAGGTATGGCCATGTCAGAAGCACATCTAGCTGTTAAGTTCAATAAAGAGGGTTATCCTATCGTTGATCATTACACCTATGTTCTTGGTGGAGACGGATGTATGATGGAGGGCATTACTTCAGAAGCTATGTCACTGGCAGGAACGTTAGGATTAGGCAAACTAATTGTCTTTTATGATTCCAACAAAATCTCCATAGAAGGAGATACCGATATCGCTTTTATTGAAGATGTTAAGAAAAGATTTGAGGCTTATGGTTTTCAGACGCTTGTAGTTGAGGACGGCAATAATCTTGAAGAAATAGGTGCTGCTATCGAGGCTGCTAAGGCAGACTTAACAAGACCATCAATGATTACGGTTAAGACTAAGATTGGCTTTGGTAGTCCAAAAGAAGGCATGGCAAGTGCGCATGGAGAACCTTTGGGAGTAGACAATGTTAAATCTTTAAGAGAGAAGCTTGGCTGGTGTAGTGAGACAGCTTTCGAGGTCCCTGAAGAAATTTATGAAAATTATAAAGCAATTGCTAAAAACAATGCCTTAGTTGAAGAAGAATGGAATAAGCTTTTTGACAGCTACTGCAAAGCAAACCCCGACATGAAGAAATTATGGGATCAGTACCATGATGTTAATTCTGCAAAGAATTTGATAAATGACGAAGCATTCTGGGCATATGATGACAAACCTGAAGCTACAAGAAATTTATCAGGACAGACTATTAATAGAATCAAAAATTATCTTCCTAACTTTATTGGAGGAAGTGCAGACCTTTCACCTTCGACAAAGACATTTATGAAGGATGAGGGCTCTTTCTCAAAGGATAATTACGGCGGGCGCAATCTGCATTTCGGTGTTAGAGAGTTGGCCATGGCTGGAATTGGTAACGGAATAGCG
>CAZDWP010000283.1:0-3082 GCA_964508985.1 uncultured Herbinix sp.
GTAGGTACTTAGCGGCTATTGAATTATTATCAGAGTATAGAAACCTAGGGTGTAATGAAAAGCTTATGTTTGTTGTTGATTGGCTAAATATCAATAAAGAGCAAGAGGAAGGGTGGGATATGGGGCCAACAGTAAAGGATGGAGTCAAGTTTCCGCTATCAGATTCATGGCAAAGTAGAGAATTACGAATTAAGGATTGCACACATAGAATATCAGAACTAATAGAAAAGATATATGGTGTGGTATAAATATATTGGTTGATTTTGTAATGGGAGGTATTATATGAACATCCGTAAGGCTACAATTAGAGATATTGAAGTCCTTATCAAGCTAAGAATTGATTATCTATCGGCTGATATAGGTAACTTATCAAAAAATGAAAAATTCAAATTCAGTCACAATTAAATAATTATTATCCTAGGCATCTTGACCATGATTTTATTGCTTATTTTGCAGAAATAGATAATGAGGTAGTATCAACGGCATTTCTTACTATATCAGAAAAGCCTGCAAATCCATTTTTTATTACTGGGAAAACAGGCACTTTGCTAAATGTATTTACATACCTAGAGTTTCGAAGAATGGGGCTTTCTACAAGTATTATAAGTGCTATTATTGATGAGGCTAAGACAATAGGTGTTTCATCAATTGACCTTTTTATAACTGCTCACTGACTTTGCCAAGCCAGTGGGCAGTAAATACTACGATAGATTATTACAATAAAAAGCTATATCTAAGGCAAATCTGTTAGTAAACAAGTTAGGAAAATCATAGTTTTGGTAAGGTAAGTGCATCATGTGCATCAATTTTAATCTCTAAATCCGGTTGATAGCCTTTATCCATCTTATGTCTGGCCTTTCTGTTGGCAACTGTATCAAATATTATTGAAAAGTCATAATCATCAGGATAAAGCTCTGAGGCTGGGACATTTAATTTTAGCCTCTTATGATTTATAAGGATTTTCTTTTTTTTCATCTGAACAAGTATATCTCCGTTATCATTAGATGGCCTACATACTATTCCTATTTTTCTCTCAGGATAGACCAGAACACTATCACCTAATCGAAAGCTATCGGCTCTTTTTGAAGCTTTAGAGGAGGCGTTTTCTTCTACTTTTTTAATTCTAGGACCAGAATATTCTTTCTTTGGAATATTCTTATTCGAAGTCTTCTCATCATCATATAATAATCCAAGCTCTGACAGAGCCTTTTCACCATAAGCTTCCTTACATGCGCGCTTAATTATCCGGGAAGACATACCTAAACGTTTTGCGATGTAAAGGGCGCAGCTTTCACCGGCTTTACCAAGCTCCAGCTGATAGAGAGGCTGTAGTGTCTCACGGTCAAAGGACATTCTTGCATTTATAATACCGCTTTCCTGCTCTGCATATTGCTTGACTTCTGGATAATGGGTAGTAACGAGAAATAGGCATCCGCTATTCTTTAGCTCATCAAGCAAGGCAATGGCTATACCCATTCCTTCAGTCGGATCCGTTCCTGAGCCCAGTTCATCCAGTATCACGAGGCTTTCCTTATTCACTCTCTTTAGGATATCTAGAATATTAGTGATATGTGAGGAGAATGTAGAAAGGTTCTCCGTTATATTCTGCCCATCTCCAATATCACATAGGATCTGGCTATTCATACATAGATTAGCCTCATCACAAGGGATATGAAGACCACTTTGAGCCATTATGCTAAGTAGTCCTACAGTCTTAATAGCAACTGTTTTACCTCCTGTATTTGGCCCGGTAATGATAATACCTCGAATATCACTATCCTTTCCCATGCTGATATTAAGCGGAACACAGGTATCAATATCCATAAGAGGATGACGTCCGTTCACTATATTAAGATATCTACTGGTATTGATGGAAGGAGCAACTGCGCAAAAATCAACACTAAGCTTACCCTTAGCAAACATAAAATCCAACTTTGCAATAACCCTCATATTCTCTGTAAATATTTCGTTATAATCAGCAATAAGGGCTGTAAGGGTATATAGAATTTTGCGAACCTCATTTTCTTCATCTAGCTTTAGCAGTATAAGCTCTGAACTCATAATTGAAATAGCCGTAGGCTCAATAAATAGGGTAGCGCCGGTAGAGGATTTATCAATAACACTTCCGGCAATCTTATTCTTATATTCTTTTTTGACTGGAAGACAGATATGACCGCTTCGATTAGTGATAAAGCTATCTGAATAACATTCTGTGTTATTCCTAAGCATTCCTTCCGCTTTGCTTTTGATTTTTTCATCAAGGTTTGAGATGTTACGACGAATATCTCTTAGCTCATTTGTAGCATAGTCATCAACCTTGTTGCTACGGATGCTTCTTTGAATTTCATCCCTAAGCTCATCAAGAGAGTTTAAATTTTCCTCATAGTAAGGCAGACCAATCTCAAGGATTTTGCTACGGTTAAGAAAGTCCTTCATTCTCCTTATAGCAGTAAGGACAGTGCCGAGATAGTCCAGCTGCTCAGGTAGGAGCATACCACCTTGCTTTGCCGTAATAAGATGCTTATCTACATCCTTCATGGAAACCAAGGGGGGATTACCGATATTATCTAGAATATTTCTAGCTTCTGAGGTATCCCTTAAAGCTGCCTTTGCCTCTATCTCTGATAAATATGGTACAAGCTTACTAAAGCTTTCTCTGGCATGCTCTGTAAAGCAGTAATTTTTTAATTGATCTATAATAACATTAAATTCTAAGGTTTCATATACATTTGTCATGTTCTTTATCTTCTCCTAAACATAATTTAATCTAATATTATTTCTATAATTAGTAAGAAGAGTACAAAAAAACAGCCAGCGAAACAATTCCGCACACGACTGTCCATAGGCTGATACATATTATTAAATATGAGAAATACCTATATTAAATGCTTGCTACGGATTATGTCACATCAGCACTACTAATAAACGAACAAGAAGATGTTCGCTCTTTCGCAAAGTAATAAGCTAATAGATATAGCTTCTGTGACACTTGTTTCATAGTACTAAATTATTGTACTCTCCATAACAGACACAATTAACATATAACATTTCCCTTCCAATCATTAAACTATGCCAATATTAC
>CAZDWP010000284.1:0-3067 GCA_964508985.1 uncultured Herbinix sp.
TTATAATGTTTTGTTAACTAATAACGGAGGATTTGTCCTCCCTCATTAATTATAAATTTTGTTTCTTATAACTCTCCAGCATTCATATTATATTATACTTGTTTTTTTATTTCAACTTAATCCTGACATGTCCACCCTAAAACTTTACAAGCCTAGTAAAATATAGTATATATAGTTTTTAATTGACAAAAGGTTAATGTTTATCTATACTCTGAATAACATATTATTATATGCAATTATGATTAAATTTAAGCAAGGGGGTATATCATGAGTGATATAAACAATGATTCAGGTTTACCTGAACAAGAACAAAAGCAAGCAAGCAATCAGTATAGTCAACCTGAGGGAGGCTCAACATACTGGGAGTCTAATGAGATACAAAATTCATTTGAAGAGCAGGTGCTGCAGCCTTATGATAATAATGCAGATCAAGATCAGAAGGTTCATGGCCTAAGCTATGACGATTCCAATAGCAATCAATCCGAGGTAGAGCAAAAGAAAAAGTCAAGGATTAAGCCTATTATCGCAGCTATTATTGTTGTAGTCCTTTTACTGGCAGCGACCGCTTCAGCATATGCCTTTAGCGACACAGTAAGAAATTCTGTTGACTTACTATTAAGAGCTCCAAAAGATTACTATTCTAGCATAGAAAATAAGTCCATAGGAAGTTCTGTGGATAAATCTATAGCTTACATGAATATGAATAAAGCAGATAAGAACATAGCACAAAGTCTCAATGCGACCCTATCATATGATAAGGATACAGTAGGTGCATTGCTACAAACCACTTATGGTATGACTATCAGTGATTTTGAAGCATTAATAGGCATACCACTTGATACAATAGGCTTTGATGTAATAGCTGCCGAAAGCGGTAATGAGAGTTATCAAAAAATTGGTGTTAATCTTAATAATGTTGATATTATCTCAGGCGAGCTTTTTAGTGACCTCGCCCTAAAGCAAATATTGTATCATGTCCCAGATTTAAGTCCTGCTTACTTAAAGCAATCCTTAGATATGAGTTTATATGGTGCGGAAGATATTGATTATGAAAAACTAACCAACGCAATAAAGAATTTGACTTCTGATAGCACCGGCGATTTTGTTAAACGCTATGCGAAACTTATTACAGATGAGATTGAGGATGTTGAGCTTAAGAAAAAAGAGCAACTTACCGTTGGTGACCTTACGGTAGATACAAATCTACTTACTGTAACCATCTATCCCGAAACTATTACAAATATTTCTCTAAAAATATTGGAAGAAGCCAAAAATGATGAGTACATTTTGGATTTACTACCCTTGTTTGATACGACTATAGAGGAGTACCATAAATCAATTGATGAACACATAAAAGAAATCAAGAATTCCTCAGATAATCTAATAGAGGAAGAAGAGTTTATCAAAATGTACGTATATGTTGGAAATGACGGAAGTATACTTGGCCGTAAATTCGAGTTTATAGGTGATTCTGGGGAAAGTGTCAAGATCAATTTCTCACATATAGAACAGAAGGAAAAGGGTGCTTATGAGTTTTATGTTAGTGAGAATCAAGAAGATACTACCATTCATGCGACGGGAAGTCATTCTATAGAGGATGGAGCTTATACAGGAGCCGGAAAATTCAAAGTGAATTCATACGATTTAGGAGATACCGAATTTGATTTTGAGTATGAGGATATTAAGACTAAAATTAAGAATAATCGTGCATATTTTTATGGTAATATAAGCCTTTCATCATATTCTTTGATGGGAATGGAAATAGTTTTGGAGTTTGATGTCAAGGATGATGCTCAGCTATCAACATTAAAGCTTAATATGGGTAAATCATCCCTTGTAACTCTTGATACGTCTACAAAGTACCTCAAGGACTTTACAATGCCAAAACCCGATCAAAACGCAACAACCTATGATATGCTTACAGACATGGATGGTTATGCTTCGACCATAGATATAGAAGGATATATATCCGCTCTGTCTGATAGACTTGGTGTCGACCTGCAAGGCTTACTAGGAAATTTCCTACCAATGTACTAAATTTGTAAAAGCCAATATGTATAGGGCTGGTTCATAATATAAGGGATGCACATGGGTTATATATGTGTATCCCTGTCTTTATTATGAAACAGCCACTCCATATTGATTTTATATAATTTTAATAAGTATTTTCTTTTTTTATCTGCATGCTTATGGTACACTATTCAATAATCACGAATTTCTTAGTTTTTATTTTTTCGATTATTATTATAATCGATTTGGAGGAAGCTATGCCTAAAAAAACACGCCTTGAAGAGGATGCAACAATATATCAAAAGCATGACAAGCAATCCGAAAAGGAGAAGCTAAAGAGTATGCCCTTTAAAGAAAAGATTAGCTATCTCTGGGAGTATTATAAACTTCATGCTCTGTTTTTTATTGTTATGGTTGTATTTATCGTTTATGCAATAAACGCCTTCACAAAACCTAAGATAGAAAACAAGCTGTATGCAGCTATTATTAACAATACTGTTACACCGGAAATATGGGATGAATATATAGATATCATAACTGAATATCTGGAGATTGATACTCTTACGGAGGATATAGAGCTTAATTATCGCTATTATTATAATGGCGATGCTGAGTATGAAGCAAATATGCGACAGGCATTCGTTGTGTATTTGGCAGCTTCCGAGATTGATATAGTCATTGCTCCTATGTCAGAATTTGCCGGGTATGTTGAAAACGGTTTCTTTACACCCTTATCAGACCAACTACCAACTGATTTGTATAGTTCTCTGGCCAATAAGTTTTATCTAGCCGGTACAGAAGACGATCCTAAGGTTGCCGCATATGGCATATATATGGAGGATACTAAGCTTTATCGAGAACATTCCCTCCCCACAGAGGATGATCCTGTTCTAATTGGAATCATCGCCAATTCCACCCATAAGGCAACTTCTGTGGACTTCATACGATTTTTATTTGGTGAAAAGTAGAGTAGCTCTTAAGCAATTAATAGTTAGTACAAGAAATGGTTAAATTTCAAAAGGGGCTGTCGCTTTAACGATTGAAAAATCGTGAAGCG
>CAZDWP010000285.1:0-3050 GCA_964508985.1 uncultured Herbinix sp.
GTCTGTGCGCATCCAAGCATATCTCTGCCACTTAGTATTAAGGGAATTGCTTCTTCTTGTATTGGTGTTGGTACTGAATAATTTTCCCTTTGTAACGCTTTTAGTATATCAGGTATTATATTTAATTCTTTAAATTGCATAGTAGCTCCTACTCTTTATTTTTTAGACATCTTCTTTCATCGAAAAACGTCCATTCGATACTTTAGATCAAGATATATTGTGATATCTTAACATACATACAAGAAGTATTCCAGTTAAACTTATGTGTGTTTCCAGATTTGCCCTCTCATGAAGCTTTCTTAATTAAAACTAATAATAGGTTACAAGAAAAAGCACCCTATCAATGCACATTATGATATGATAGAGTGCCATCTTTATTTGCTATTAGATCTTAATATATGTAAACATCAATAGTTGCTGTTAATTCTGACCATTGAACTGGAACATCTTTCTCCGTATCGTTACTGAGTACTATTGTTGCCATTTCAGATATAAATCACATATAACCAAATCAATTGACACAAATTATTCTATGATATATAGTATGGAACTCTACAAAGTGTATGCTGATATTCTAGAGCGAGGACTTCGCCTTGGGGATGTAAGATCGGACATTCCTGTTGATACTCTTGCCAAGCATATGATTTTAGCCTTAAGGGGTATTACCTTTGAATGGTGCGTGCAAGACTCTGATTTCAACTTAAAAGAACAATATTTAAAACACATTGAACTTCTAATGAACGGTATTCTAGTACATTCCTTGTAAGAGTTCGCCCATGCTGGGCGCACTCAAAAAATGCTTACGTCCTACTGGGACGTAAGCATTTTTGCTAACTTGGTTTCTTCTTTCGCGAACAAATCACACTTTGAAGTACTATAAAGAAGCAAAGCATTGCAGCTCTCGTGATCTGTGGCCACCATGGATCCTGGCTACCTATTGCGGTTACTATCAGCAATACTATTCCGCTCGTTAATACGCCGAACAGAGTACCAAAAATATTACCAACGCCTCCGGTAAGCAATGTTCCGCCAATAATAGATGCAGCGATGGCATCCATCTCAAGACCCGTTGCCTGCTGAACCGAGCCGGATCGGGTATGGAAAAGATATAAGAATCCACCAATCCCTGATAGCAAGCCGCATAGCAAATGAGCATTAAACCTAGTTTTTTTTACGTTTATACCTAGCATCAATGCACTTTGTGGGTTCCCACCGACGGCATAAAAGCTTCGTCCGAGACTGGTTTTTCTTAGTACCCAAAACATTACAAAGACAATTATAATTGCTATGACAACTCCATATTCCAGCTTTGATTGAATAAAAACGCCTCTCTTATTGATATCTCCCAAAAACGGAATTTGAATTCGTGCTCCTGACAAGGCTTCAAAGCCCGCATTATTAACCTGAATCTGATTAACTTCTATTAAGGCAACCAACCCTCGGCCTAAGAACATGCCTGCCAGAGTCACGATAAATGGTTGCATCTCCATATAAGCGATTAAATACCCTTGAACCGCACCAAATGTAAGACCAATAGCTAAAGCCAGAATAAGCGATGTGAAAAAGTTGAAACCATAGTTATTAAGGCAAACTATACAGGATGTGCAAATAAGTGCAGTAGAACCGCCTACTGAGATATCAATGCTGCCTGTTATCATAACAATAGAAAGCCCACAGGCTATAACGATCAACGCGGCATTTTCATTTAATAAATTAAAGAACATCTGAATCTTATTGAAACCCTTATCCCCAAGAAATATAATGGAGAGCAAATAGAATGCGATAAACAATGATATTGTAATTGCTAACAAGAAGGCTGTATCGGTCGGTGACTCTTTTCGTTTAAACATACTAATCACGCTCCTTTCCAGTACTTATTGTCAATTTAGAGTGTTGTGCTTTATTACTAAAGAAGCTTTTGACAGTCGGTGTCTGGATGGCAACTAGTATTATAATGATCACAGCTTTGAAGACCGGAACTGCATTTGTATTTACGTTAAGAGTGGTCAGCATCGAGGTCAACGTCTGGATGGTATAGGCTCCTATTATAGAGCCTGCCATATTAAGAGTCCCTCCTCCAAGTGAGTTACCTCCTAGAGCAACAGCCAATATAGCATCCATTTCAATACCGGGTACTATTGTGTAAGGATTTACGGTTTGTACTCTGCTTGATTGCACAAAGCCAGCAATACCTACACAAATACCCATTATAATATATGATAGGAACTTGATTAGGGAAGGGTTTAAGCCATTCAGTCTAGAGGATTTATCATTGATTCCTACAGCCCTAGTATACAAACCAAGATTGGTTTTCTTAAGCATTATAAATGCTATAGTAACTACTACAATCGTTATAAGTATTGGCGTCGGAACAGGAAATCCAGGAATAAAATTCCCGTAATAGCCGAAGCTTGCAACAGCCTTGGGCTTAAGGCCTCCCATAGCCATAGAGGCTATTGACCGTCCTGCAGTAAAGAGTATAAGTGTTGCTACCATAGGCTGTATATTAAACTTGGATACAAGAATACCGTTAAAGATTCCGCATGCTATTCCTGCAATACAGCCTAGAATAAAGGCAATAATTATCGGTGCCATCAATTCAACTGGCTGGGTTTCGCTCCCACACAGAACTCTCATAACCACACCGCCGACTATGGCAATCGTTGAACCTACACTTATGTCCTGACCTCTTGAAGACGCCGTCACCAGAGTCATTCCTATAGCAAGTATAACAAGCTCTGTAGCATTATTCAGAACATTAACTATATTTCCTATTAAGACCGGATTGCTGTTACTATCTCTACCGATGCTAATCCTAAGGAAACCCGGCTTAATGAATATATTTATCAACAATAAGAATACAAGAAATGCTATGGGAATAAACAATCTATGCTTGATAAGTGCTTTGAAAGTCAATGCCTGACGTTCATTTCTACTACCTTTTTTTATCATTATGACTTACTCACCCCCGCTATAGTATACATAACTTTATCCTGTGTCATATCATCACCCTCTAGCTCTCCGACCACATATAAATCACGCATAACAAT
>CAZDWP010000286.1:0-298 GCA_964508985.1 uncultured Herbinix sp.
CCATTTTTAAAATCATATGATACTAAGATTATAGTAAATGTGGTTGGCAAGACAGCGAAGGAGTATTGCCAGGTGGCAGAGAGGCTTTCTGATTGTGATGTGGACATGCTGGAGATTAACATATCATGTCCTAATGTTAAAGAGGGCGGAATCGCTTTTGGACAGGATCCTAATCGTGTTGAAGAGATTACATCTTTGGTGAAGTCATATTCCAAAAAACCTATCATAATTAAGCTGAGTCCCAATGTTACGGATATAGCAAGTATTGCAAAGGCTGCGGAAGCTGGAGGAGCAGATG
>CAZDWP010000286.1:341-3050 GCA_964508985.1 uncultured Herbinix sp.
TTTCTCTGATTAATACACTGACAGGCATGAAGATAGATATAGAAAGAAGGACTTTTCTTTTGGCTAATAAAATCGGAGGATTATCAGGCCCAGCCATAAGACCTATAGCAGTGAGAATGGTGTATCAGGCAGCAAATGCAGTGAAGATTCCTATTATAGGTATGGGCGGAATAATGGAAGCTAGTGATGCTTTGGAATTTATTATGGCAGGGGCTACTATGGTGGCTGTAGGTACAGCAAATTTTATTAATCCTAGAGCAACAGAGGAAGTCATAGATGGTATAGAAGACTATATGGTTAGAAATAATATTAGGGATATAAATGATTTAATTGGTTGCGTAAGATAATACTAAATATTATATTAATATTCGGGAGGGAATTATGGAACAATATAAACAAGATTTTATTGAGTTTATGGTTGATTGTGGCGTGCTGAAATTCGGGGACTTTGTAACAAAGAGTGGAAGAAAAACCCCCTTCTTTATAAACACCGGATTTTATAGAACTGGTTTACAGCTTCGTAAGCTTGGCGAATACTATGCAAGGGCAATTAATGAGAAATTCGGACTTGACTTTGATATACTATTCGGACCTGCATATAAGGGAATTCCTTTGGGAGTTGCCACTTCTATGGCCATAAGTGAGCTTTATGATAAAGAAATCAGATACTGTTCCAACCGAAAAGAGGTAAAGGATCACGGAGATAAAGGAATCCTTCTTGGCTCTCCAATTAATGATGGTGATAGAATCATAATTATAGAGGATGTGACAACAGCAGGCACCTCCATTAAGGAAACCATACCAATACTGAAAGCGCAAGTTGCGCATGCCCAAGGTGATGTAAAGGTATTGGGACTGGTTGTTTCTGTTGATAGAATGGAACGGGGTCAGGGCACACAAAGTGCTCTGAGAGAAATGGAAGACACATATAAATTTGCTAGCACTGCCATAGTAACTATGGATGAGGTGGTTGAGCATCTTTACAATAAGCCCTATAAGGGAAATATAATTATTGACGATCAATTGAAGAATTCAATAGATGCATATTATCAACAATATGGCCCTGAAAGATCATAAATAAGGAGGAAAAATCATGATGGAAAAAATCTATAAAACAATGAAATCCGTAGGTGTCTGGAATTTGGTACTTGGTATTATTCTAATACTATCTGGCGCGGCAGCAGGTACATTTCTTATTGTTAACGGTGGAAAGCTACTAAAGAAAAAGTCGGATCTTTTATTCTAACACAGATATAAACTTTGCTTCTTAGCATAAGGAGAAGTCTGCGGTTTTTTGACTGCAAAACTTGACAACATAAGATATGAGGAATATTAATGAAAACACATGATTTTTATTATGACCTACCACAGGAGCTTATAGCACAGGATCCTCTGGAAGATAGGTCGGGCTCAAGACTATTGGTACTTAATAGGACTTCGGGTGAATTTGAGCATAGAATATTTAGTAATATTAAGGAATACATCAATAAAGGTGACTGCTTGGTGCTTAATAACACCAAGGTTATTCCGGCACGCCTTATCGGAGAAAAGGTAAGTAAATCAAGCGAAGCTAGTATAGTTGATGGTATTCATGGTGCTAAAATTGAACTGCTATTGCTAAAAAGAAAAGAAAATGATATATGGGAGACCTTGGTTAAGCCTGGAAAGAAGGCTAAACCGGGAACTATAATATCATTTGGAAATGGTCTTCTTACAGGTGAAATCCTTGATGTTGTAGAGGAAGGCAACCGTTTGGTACGATTTACCTATAAAGGGATTTTTGAAGAAATATTAGATGAGCTTGGTCAGATGCCTCTGCCACCTTATATAACCCATGAGTTGGCAGATAAGAACCGATACCAGACAGTGTATGCCAAATATGATGGCTCTGCAGCAGCTCCCACGGCAGGACTTCATTTTACTTCTGAGCTGTTAGAAGAAATAAAAGCTATAGGAGTAGATATAGCATATGTGACTCTACATGTGGGTCTTGGTACATTTCGCCCCGTTAAGGTGGAAAATGTGTTAGAGCATCATATGCATTCAGAATACTATCAAATACTACAAGAGGAAGCTGATAAGATAAACACAGCAAAGAAGAGGGGAGGCAGAATCATCTGTGTGGGAACCACAAGCTGTAGAACCCTTGAATCCTCCTCCGATGAAGATGGCTCTGTAAGAGCTGGTAGCGGTGATACCTCAATATTTATATATCCGGGCTATGGTTTTAAGGTCATGGACGGCTTGATAACTAATTTTCATCTGCCTGAATCGACCCTACTAATGCTTGTATCAGCATTTGCAGGTAGCGAAAGCGTTCTCAAGGCTTATAATGAGGCAGTGGAAGAGCGTTATCGTTTCTTTAGTTTTGGTGATGCCATGCTTATTATATAAATTGTATTGACTTTTCCCATTTAGTCAGTTAAGATATGTAGAATAATAAATAGAAAAAACTATGAAGGTGAACTAGTAGTGTATTTCTTCCCCACAGAGAGGATGCGTCATCGGCTGAAAATGCATCTGGGGTTCAGGCTTATAACGAAATTCGGCACCGGAGTTGCCTCTAAGAAATCATCAGGATTAACTGCTGATAAAGAGAGGCCGGATATGTTCCGTTAGCACATTTAAGAAGCCATTAATGATACAAAGGCTTGAATTTGGGTGGTACCACGATGCTTTCGTCCCTTGCGGACGGGAGCTTTTTTTATT
>CAZDWP010000287.1:0-3046 GCA_964508985.1 uncultured Herbinix sp.
CAGGAAAAACGTGACAGCAGACAGTCTTCTTGTCTTTATTTTAGTAGTATAAGGAAAAATACTGTGATAAAATGTAGATAAATATATAATATTAAGATTAAGGAGGATGCTTAATGAACTTTAATCCAAATAGTGCATTTATGTATACAATCGCAATTATAGTAATACTGTTTGTTATAACCCAATCTATCTTTTTCATAATAAGAGCTTATAACCGTGGAGTTGCCATTGGAATGACAAAGGCTAAGTTAAGGAAAACAATTATTTCTACCACTGTATTTACAATCGCACCAGCCGTATCGATATTACTTGGGGTGATAACTTTAGCAAAGTTTTTAGGAATTCCTCTTCCTTGGATTCGCCTTAGTGTAATCGGAGCTATTACATATGAGCTGCCAGCCGCCACTACCACGGCGACTGCATTAGGTATTTCACTATCTGAAACAATTACAGACCCTAAAGTGTTTTCAGCAATATCATGGGTCATGACTCTTGGAATTATTCCTGGACTTATATTAATTCCATTATTCTTAAAAAAAATACAAAAGGGGATTTTAAGGATTAAAACAAAGGATAGTAAATGGGGGGATATTTTCATGACCTCACTATTCTTAGGTATGATTTCCGCATTTTTAGGTATGGTATTTGCTGATTTAAGAAGTGGACTTTCCGGTTGGATTCCCATATTTGTATTATTATTCTCTGCATTAGTTATGGGCATATGCGGATTTTTAATTAAGGTGAAAAGGATGAAATGGTTAGAGACGTATGCACTTTCGATTAGTATGATAGCGGCAATGGTATTTGCTGCCTTTATCACACCTATTATCGGTTAAGGAGGAACTCATAATGAATAAAACTTACAACGACAGAACTCATCTGTACGGGAGAATATGGATTTTAACGGCACTTGTTGTTCTTATTATGGTACCGGTAAGCATTTGTGTGAAATATGACGCCTGGCCTCCCTTAAAAGCGGTATTAAAGGGTCTATTAGGAGTGGCACCAATTTTTTGGACTGTCGGAACAATAGAAGTATTCACCTATGGACCAATGCTGGGAACAGCAGGCTCATATCTGGCCTTTGTCACAGGAAATATAACCAACATAAAGGCACCCAGTGCCTTAAGTGCTATGGAAAATGCAGATGTTAAGCCCGGGACAGAAGAGGGAGAGGTAATATCAACTATTGCGATTGCTACAAGCTCAATAGTTACAACTATTATTATCGCACTGGGTATCATCTTGCTATCTTTTCTGGCACCGGTATTGAATTCACCAACATTAAAGCCTGCTTTTGATAATATATTACCGGCATTGTTTGGAGGATTAGCAGTTGTGTATATAAGTAAGAATTGGAAGCTGTCATTAGCTCCTTTGATATTTATGATAGTCTTATTCTTACTTGTACCATCTCTGGCAAGCTCAGTTGGTATATTGGTACCAGTAGGAGCCTTGATTTCCCTTGGCGCAGCAAGAATTATGTACAAGAAGGAGTTTATATAGGCAAGGAAGGGAGGACATTGTGATAGGTTATGTAATACTTGGTATTTTACTTGCATTTATAGCAATTATCCTGGTAAGGGCGGTCCTGTATAAACCCTTTGAAGAACCGGATAAATTTGTGGATGAGATAAATGTAGATAGAGAAAAGATAATAACTGATATGGTAGAAATGATTCGCTGTAAGACTGTTTCCTATTATAACTCGGAGAAGATAGATTGGAATGAGTTTTGGAAATTTCAGCAGCTATTACATGATCGGTATCCTCAGATACATAAAAAATGTACACTTGAAAAAATAGGTAAAACCGGTTTGTTATATCACCTTAAGGGGTTGTCGAGTGATAAGCCGTCTGTTTGTATGGCTCATTACGACGTAGTACCTGTAGAAGAAGAGGGATGGGATAAGCCACCTTTTGAGGGCTTGGTTGAGGATAATCATATATGGGGAAGAGGAACACTAGATACCAAAGGAACGGTATGTGGTATATTAGCTGCAACAGAACAACTATTACAAGAAGGCTTTATTCCTAAAAATGATTTATACATATCATTTTCAGGAGATGAGGAGGTCGAAGGACCAAGCTGCCCTGAGATAGTAGAATTCTTTGAGAAAAAGGGTGTAAAGCCTGCGATTGTATTAGATGAAGGTGGAGCAGTAGTTGAAAAGGTGTTTCCTGGTGTAAATAAATCATGTGCACTGATAGGCGTGGGAGAGAAGCGTACCGTAAATATTGAGCTATCAATGGAAAGTGAAGGCGGACATGCCTCAACACCCCCTAGCCACACGATTCTTGGACAGCTGTCACAAGCAGTAGTTAATATTGAAAAAAGACCCTTTCCAACTCAATTTGTTAAGCCTGTAAAGGAAATGATTAACGTATTGGGAAGATATTCTACATTTATGTATAAGATTCTATTTGCTAATCTATGGTGCTTTTTGCCCCTGCTAAATCTCTACTGTAAAATAACTGGTGGCGAGCTAAATGCTATGATGCGTACTACAAATGCCATAACAAAGATGGAAGGAAGCAAGGCATTTAATGTACTACCACCAAAGGCCACTGTAGGCATAAATATTAGGATGCTTGGAGCAGATACAGTCGATTCAGTGAAGAAGCATTTATCAAGTGTAATTGCTAATGATAAAATCAAGATAGACGTATATAGTGCTATGGAGCTGTCAGGGTATTCAGATACTAATTGTGAGGAATGGGAATTATTAAGGAAAGTGGTTCATACTACCTGGCCAGAGGCAATTGTTTCGCCGTACTTAATGATGGCATGTAGTGATTCTAGACATTTTTCTCGGATTACGGATCGTATATATAAGTTTTCGGCTATGAAGTTATCTAAGGAAGAGCGGGCTATGATTCATGGCAATAATGAACGAGTTCCTATAGATACTTTAGTTAAGACAGTAGAATTTTATATAAGATTAATTGGTCAACTGTAAAGGACAGGGGGACGCGGGTGTCACCCCAGAAGAAGGGTGATATATGACATATGAAAGAGAGAGTATTGGTTATAGAAGATGATAAGG
>CAZDWP010000288.1:0-3037 GCA_964508985.1 uncultured Herbinix sp.
TCTTTCCAAAATAAGTCCATATAAGAGCTATTGCAATTACGCCTAATATTGTATATATAAATATCGCAAATACCGGGTTGGGTTTTGATTCGTACACTTCACGACTGTCGGACATTTCGTTGATATTCATTAGTATTGGTTTCATCAGTGGTTCTCCTTGTAAAAAATACAATCAACTATGTAACATAACTATAGAATGTTAGGATTTTATCCGATATATTTTAGCCATCAGCTTATGCTCTTGTTTAGTTTGTACTATATAGTATGAGTTGCTCCTGTTATGGTATCCCTTACCTTATAATTTTATTACATGTGCCATTAATGCTCTCTTATGATAAACTACAGATATTGTTTTAAATGGCATACTACTGCAATATTAGTTTTTCTTTATACCTCCCCGACTGTACTCTCTCCCATGTTTGTTTTTCTTAATAACAAAATAACTTATAGTAAACAAAAGTACGCCTACTAAGGTGAGAGCTGCAAAGAACCATATGGATAAATTAATATCCTTTTCAACTTTATCAAAATAATTAGAAATTAATAATGAACTTGCATTGTTAAATATATGTAAAAAAATCGAAGGAATAATTGATTTATACTTAAAAGCAACGTACCCATACAAAAGCCCTTTAGGAAATGTATAAATAAATTGAATTATATTCATATGATTTATTCCAAACAGAAGGGCTTGAAAAATATTTATAGCATAAAATGGCAACATATTTTTTGCTCTATTTAACGTAACTCCTCTAAATAATAATTCCTCAAAAATTGGGGCCATAATCACTGTTCTTAACACCACAAGAATAATATTCCCCTCATCTGTATAACTCATCATATTGTTATAATTACTAATAACCTGTGGAGAATATCTCGATATGTAAACTTCTAATATATTCATAATTCCATATGTGAGAAACAAATCTCCGAGGCCTAATAATTGTACAAAGCATATATCTTTAGCAAATATAAATTTTTTCTTTAATAATATCTCTTTATTTTTCTTGAGCTTTCTATACCAAATAGAATATATAATAGTGAGCGCAGAATATAATAGTACTTCAAATAAATGAGGAGTCTCTAAAAAAAAGTCTTTATTAAAATTATACTCACCTGTAATTAAGCCTATTATGATGTTAATAATGAGACTAATTAACATTATGCCTAGGGTAAAAAGAAACAAAATAAGATAAAAACAAATCATAGGCTTTATTACTGATAAATACTTCTTAATTCTCTTCATATGATTGGTTGTATACCTTTCTTTATATGTTTTAATTGAGAATACCATCGATATATTTATTGCTACTCTTTTTAATAATATAAAAGGTCTGGACTATCCTAATCATGAGGGACTTCAGCATTTTAATATAGCAACTGTCATTAAAATACCATTCAAAAAAATACACTTTTAATTGACTATATGGACTTGTGTTAAGATTTTACACAAGTCCATATAAATTATTACTTAACTGTCATTAGCAAATACTATTAATTGATATACATGCCACCAGAACTATGACTCCGACCATCTTGGCTTGTTCCTCCAGCATAACCTAATGAATTATAGCTACCAGAGCTAGAACTGTTTGAGCTCAATTTATCCTTTAGATAGCCAAAAAAGTTTGAAATTGCTTCCTTTGCTTTTTCTCCTAAGGAATTACCAAAATCTCTCCCTTCATCAAATGAATCACTATATGATCCACCTGTCACCTCATATAAGTCAAAAGAAATAAGTTGTTCCACAATGATTCCTCCTTTTAAAATTATTTTCTGTCGTTTTAACTAAATAATCCCTCAAAAAAGCCACATACGGTTCCTACAATAAAGCACCCAGTTTCAAGTATACTTTCAGCAACTTTCTTAGTTGCATGATAAGCATCTTTTCCTGCTTCACCACCAAAACCTGGCCAAAACCCTCCGTCAAGATTTAACAAATCATCATTTGATAAGTTATTAAAATAATTTGTTTTTAATACTTTTTTGTACATTATCTTCACATCCCTTCATATTATTATATATTCCACAAGCCCCTCTTCGAAGATTGGTACCTAGAAACTTGTAAATATCTATTTATTTAATCGCAAAATATTTGAGTATTTGCGTATTTCTCCATTATCTCAAGTAAAGTTCAACAATAAGTAGATTGTATTGATATCATGTAAACTTAATTTCTAAACTTTAATGTTATAAAATGTTTGATACTATAAATTCTACTTTCCTTGAACTCTCTGCTGTCCCCACAACTTTGCATACATCCCATCAAACCCAAGCAACTGCTCATGATCCCCTGCCTCATGAATCTTTCCCTTCTCCATTACATATATCGAATCACATCTCTTAATAGTACTTAATCTATGAGCAATGATAATAGTTGTCATATCCTTTGCATATCCATCAATTGTCTCCTGAATTGCTCTTTCTGTTATCGAATCTAGATTACTAGTTGCCTCATCTAATATAAGAACGTCAGGCTTCTTAAGTATCGCCCTTGTTATAGCAAGTCTTTGCCTCTGTCCACCTGATAGGTTTGAGCCATTTTCCTCTGGCCTGGTTTCATATCTAAGAGGTATCTCATTGATAAAATCATGGGCACTAGCCTTCTTTGATGCATCTATTACATCTTCAGTTGTTACATCATCAAGTCCTAGGGTTAGATTGTCCATGATGCTGCCGCTAAACAGGAATGTCTCCTGAGGTATATATGCTATCTTTTCTCTGAGGCTTTCTATGTTTATATCCTTGATATTGTTTCCATTGATTAGAATTTCTCCCTCTTCGGGACTATATAGGTTAAGTAGAATCTTTACTAATGTAGTCTTACCCGAACCACTCTCCCCTACCAGAGCAACCTTTTGACCATGCTTTATATTCATACTTATATGTTCAAGTACAGGCCGTCTTGTTCCATAGCGGAATGTTACATTCTTATATAGTATGTCTCCCTGTAAGGTGTCAGGATTAAGCTTCTTGTCCTCAGCTGATGTCCTTTCAGGCTCTAGGTCAAGTATTTCACCTAATCGATCTGCTGCTA
>CAZDWP010000289.1:0-3017 GCA_964508985.1 uncultured Herbinix sp.
CTTCAACCTTTCACCTCCCCGCCATAGATAAATCGTTTCTTTCTTCCAAGCATTGAGGTTCCGAAAAAAGTTTTCTGCAGTTGATGCATTAATGACTTGCCCTTTTTAGTTAAAATTACAGATATATAATTTTCTTCCTGAAAATTATATATCCCTGTAGAATACATTGTAGCTAGAATTTCTGAGGTATATGTAATATCAAAATAAACTATCTTGCTTACGTAATCATCCTCATGGCAAAATGGACAGCCCTGATCTGTTCCATCACTATTCTTATGATAAACATGGCCATTTGGACAGGTAATGGTATCTAGCATATTTACTAGTTCAACAATAATTGTATTAGTAAAACTTTTATACAGCACTCTAATGGTCTGTATTCCTAGCTCATGAGGATCGTAGCTTTCAAGTGTATAGCCCTCCGTGGCAAATTCCCTATGTTCATCTCGAAATATAAGTATCACAGCTATAGAAGGTGTCGTTCCAAGCTGTACCATATTGGATCCACTTGTAAGATATGCTTCAATTCCTATAATCTCCTCAGAACATATAGGACAGCCCTTTGGACTTTCTGATAGGTTATATATTGTTCCACATATCGGACATATGGTAGAGCTAATTGATAATACTGTTAATGTTATAGTGTCAGACACATTCTTATAAGTAATAGTTGCTATAAAGGTGCCCGGTATTACAGTAGTTCTATCGATTGCCCATTCATCTATTATTCTACTGCTTCCATCAGCATAAAACGCGGTAGCATTAAGAGATATTGGCTCATACTGCATCACCGTAATCTTTTTAGGAGAAACATCAATACTTACAAGCTTCTCACAACATACAGGGCAGCCTTCTTCTGATGTCGGGTATTCAGTATCACATATCGGGCACCGTATAAGTCCCTCCTTTACCCATACAGAAATATCAGCGGCATATCCGCTGTACTGAACAGTCACAATCTGCAAGCCAATTCTTCTAGCATTATAATTACTTGTCCATCCAGTTACTTCCTTAGAAGAGCCATCATTATATATGCCCTTAACTGTTATTGGGAGAGCTTCTCCCTGTGTAACCTCCACATATACAGAACTAACTTCTATACCTACGATAAGCTCTCTACAATGAGGGCACCCCGGATCTGTATCATCCGGATTTAGCTCATATAATTGGTTACATCTAGGACATTCCTTTATTAAAGCGCTTATATTTACATTTACTGTAGCAGTTTTTGTTATTCCTTCCTCTGTATAGGTTACGACAACACTTTGCGGTCCGATATTTGCAGTATTAAAACCTGAGACATTATATTCTAAAGGATTTAACAATTTACTTGTCCCATCATCGTAATTAGCTCTTACAGTTAAATCCAGCAAAGAGTACTTTTGTATATCTTGGTATTCAGGCAAGACAGTTATAGAAGCAAGTTTTTTTGCAGATATTACCGTGGCATTTATACTACAAGTTCTTGTTTCATTCGTTTTTGCATTTACCTCTGAGCTACTTATATCTTCACCCTTAACAGGTCTGATATCCTGAAGTTCAATTTCATATCTCTCCCCTGTAGTATCCAGAAAACCCATATACTCCTCGTACATCTGCTTATCAAGGTATCCTTTTCCCCTTATGGCATCACTAAACTGATGCGTTCTATTGCCAATCAATGAATCAATGCTTTCATTACTTAACCCTGCTATATATTGAAGTGGTAATATTATTAACAAAATTATAACTAAAATCCCAGCTATAAATCGCCCAAAAAAATCCATGACTACTCCTTTATTATTGATTGCCTATGTATGTATATAGAATCATTACTATATGCCTATTTGCATCATACTGATATTCCTTATTATAGTAATAACCATCTCTTACATAAGAAAAATACAAATCATAGTCATGTCCATTTAGCGGTACTAAATTATCATCAACCATTATGGGATACTCTCTATATCCAATTATGGCTGCATATACCTCTATATCAGAAACTTTATTGATATTAGTAATGCTATATTGATTAAATACTTTTTTATCTTCAATTGTATGTAGAGTAATTGTGTCTGTTAATCGCGTCAGTGCTTTATACTGCGATATCAAATATAGTAGTCCAATGCCTATAAGCAAAGCTCCCATTATCAATTCTATTACATGAATAACCGAATTTCGCAAGAGTCAACCTCCGACACTAATTAGTTCTGAGTAAATAACAATCCAATAATAACCCTATTTTCAGTTCTAATGAGCTTTCCAGTAAAAAGGGCAGTAGGTTTTATATAATATTCTAAATTAGAAAAGTTCTTAATATCATCTATATATTCATTATTAGTGTGAGTTTTTGAATAGATAGTATCAGAAAGCTTTGTTACCACCTCTACATATAGTGGAGCTTCTTCAGAGGATGAATAATCTCCAAGCTCTTTCTTTATAAGGTTTACCACTTCAGATCCCCTTATTTCTTCGCCATCATACATGGTTATCTTATATTCAGCATAATCAGTTGCCGTCTCCTCTGTATTTGCTATAACTATATCTGCAACCCTAGTGGTGCTCTTAACAGAGTTGATAGTATAGTAAATAATAATACCAACTAGTATCACACTTACCACCGCTATAAATATCTGAGGAACCAGATCATTGTTCTTATGTTTCATTTTCATACCTACCTAAATTCAATTTACTAGTTGTCCAATAATCAATTACTTCTCAATACTGAGTAAATGTTAGTCCTGTTATATTTTCATTTTCTTCTCTATTAATTTGGCCTCTAAACAAACCGTTTGGATTAATATAATTTCCATTATCTTTTTCTATTGGAATCGTGGATTTATTTCCTATATATGAAATAGCTGATGCGGTTGAGGATGGCATAAGTGTTGCCAATGTTTCTACAGTTATCGTAAATTCAGAATCTTTTTCCCCAACTGTTTCAATTAATTCAACTAACGCCTCGCCACTAATACTAGCTCCATCATAAATAAGCAGGTCAAACTCAGCCATAGAGCTTATGGCACTATTAATCT
>CAZDWP010000290.1:0-3013 GCA_964508985.1 uncultured Herbinix sp.
AATGAAATGACCTGGGATTGCCCCTGCCATGGATCTAGATTCGACTATCATGGTACTATGATTAATAATCCTGCCATGAGGGATGTATTTGATGCTAGCATCAAGAAAAAAAGTAAATAAGTCATTCCGGAAGGAGTAAGCTCCCTCCGGGATGATTCTTTATTATTAGTATAAAATATAAACTAAAGAATTAGAACTAATTGTCTAAACTGCCGATTTTAGAAGGAATATCATAGATTATATTGGAGAACTAAGAAAACCATGATATTATTGAGATTGAATCAGTTGCCACGCATACTCGTGACTTTAGCCATGAGAGTTTCACCAAGTTATTATAAGACAAGGAGAGGATTTATTGCTTTTCAAAGAAACAAACCCATTACATATAATAAAAACCATATTTGGTTTTGATGAATACCGTGAGGGACAGGAGGAAATAGTAAATCAAATCCTGTCAGGAAGAGATGCTATAGGGATAATGCCTACGGGTGCTGGAAAGTCTATATGCTATCAGGTACCAGCACTTGTTTTTAGTGGAATTTCAATTATAGTATCGCCCTTAATATCTCTTATGAAGGACCAGGTGACAGCTCTTAACGAAGCAGGGGTTCATGCTGCATATATTAATAGTTCTCTCTCTGCTAGGCAGATAAGTCTAGCACTAGATTATGCTAAGCAGGGCAAATACAGAATTATCTATGTTGCACCTGAACGTCTTGAGACAGAAGAGTTCTTTGAATTTGCATCTAATACAGACATTAGCATGATAACAGTAGATGAGGCGCATTGTATATCGCAATGGGGTCAGGATTTTAGGCCCAGTTATCTGAAAATAGTTAGATTTATAGAAAGGCTTCCGAAGCGTCCGGTTATTAGTGCATTTACAGCAACTGCAACTAAAAAGGTTATAGAGGATATATGCTGTATACTAAGGCTTAACAATCCATTCCAGTTAATTACCGGATATGATAGAGCTAATCTTTATTATGAAGTACGCTCGCCTAAGAATAAGGACTCTGTGGTTGTTGATTATGTTATGAAGCATGAGTCTCAATGTGGAATAATATACTGCTCAACTCGCAAGGCTGTGGATGAATTACAGGAACTTATAGAAGGGAAAGGGATATCAACAGCAAAATATCATGCAGGCATGAGTGACAGAGATCGTAATGATAATCAAGAAGATTTTATATATGACAGAAAGACGGTAATAGTAGCAACCAATGCATTTGGAATGGGTATAGATAAGTCCAATGTGAGATATGTTATTCATTATAATATGCCAAAAAGCATAGAAGAATATTATCAAGAAGCCGGACGTGCCGGACGTGACGGTGAGGCAGCAGAGTGTATTTTGCTTTATGGTGCAAAGGACGTACAGGTAAATCAATTCCTAATAGAAAAGGGTCATGAAAATGATGAGCTAACAGCTTCTCAAAGAGAATTGATAATCGAGCGAGAAGTAGAACGACTAAAAGACATGACATATTACTGCTTTACTAAGGATTGCTTACGAGAATATATACTTCGTTATTTTGGAGAATATGGGCAGGGATTCTGTGATAATTGCCTAAATTGTCAAACCGAATTCGACGAGCAGGATGTAACTGGTATCAGTAAGGATATCATTGGCTGTATCATAGAATCTGGCCAACGCTTTGGGGTTAATGTAATAATCGCTACCTTGATGGGAAGGAAGCTGGCAAAGCTATCTGTTAACAACATGATAAAAAGTAGCTACTACGGGAAATGGTCTTCAAAGAATGAAGCCTACCTTAAGCATGTAATTAATAAACTAATTATCGATGAATATCTCTACCAAACAAATGATAAATACTCAATCGTAAAAGTAAATCGCTCTGCTAATACCATAATTTCGGATAACAAGAAAATAATCATGAAGCTGCCAAAAAGAACAGAAGAAGTGGGCAGTAATATAAAAAGCAAAGGCTTTCGCAAATCAGAGCTGCTTACCTCTAAGGGCTTGGATTTATTTGATTATCTAAGGCAGATAAGAACCAATCTGGCAAGAGAAGAGGGTATGCCCCCTTATATCATATTTTCAGACAAAACCCTGATAGATATGTGTATTAAGCTTCCTCTGAATGAATCTGAGATGCTAAGTGTAAATGGCGTAGGTGAGCATAAATATGAAAAGTACGGAAGGTTATTTATAAATGCCATTAGCGAATATACTGGAGGAGTTAAGCAAACACTTTATTATGAGGGAGCTAATGAAACACTTGAGGTAAAGAAAATCAAGAAACCTAAATATACCAAGAAAACTGACTTCTATCTTACTGATGATATTAGACAGAAGGTAATACCTCTTGGTACTGCTACGATGAGCCAATTTGTAGACCAGCTGAATGGACTTAGAGACGAGAAGGCTATGAAGCGTATTGCGGCATCACATTTGACGGCGCTTTTGATTGATGAGGGCTATCTTAAAGAGGAATATAGCCAGGTATTAGGACGAAACACATATATAGTAACCGATAAAGGGCAACAGGCAGGAATGTTAATAGAGGATAGGATTAGCGAAAAGGGTCATGTATATACTGTTGTAATGTATGATGATAATGCACAGAGCTTCTTGTTATCCCTTATTGATAAATTCTATAATATAAATCCATAAAGTTTTTATTGCTTTTTATAGTAAACATTGATATAATATAATTCGTTCGCTGGGTTACAAACTGTCGAACGAAAACATGCAGCCGTGGCGGAATTGGCATACGCGCTAGACTAAGGATCTAGTCCGGGCTAACTGGGTGCGGGTTCAAGTCCCGCCGACTGCATTACGTATTATTAAGGGCTTTAGAGTTTTTATTAACTTTGAAGCTCTTATTTTTTTGCAATAGTATTAATTGTAAAAAAGTGTTCTGTACATGTAAAGTGATGCATATAATACCTATAGGGTAATTAGTACAAACTTTTATGAATTGAATAAATTAGACCCACTTATTGAAGCTGAAAGTATTGTAGGCAAGTATTTACTATTAGGTGATTA
>CAZDWP010000291.1:0-3013 GCA_964508985.1 uncultured Herbinix sp.
TTAAGCGGATAACGGGAATCGAACCCGCCTCTCAAGCTTGGGAAGCTTGCATTCTACCAATGAACTATATCCGCATGCTCTTATTTTATATCTTTAATAAAAAAAGTCAAGAATATATATCAAAAATACGATTAAAAAACAGTGAAATGGAAATATTAATAAAATAAGTTGGGTAATTTATTGGCGAGTGAAATTCACACCCTTTAAATATGACTTAGGAATAAATAAATCAATATATGTGAAGAATATATCTAGAGGTGATAACAGTGAAAAAAAACGGTTTGGCTGAATTTTTCAAAAGCAAAGGTTATTATGTGTTATTATTTGTCGGGATAGTCGCTATAGCTGCAGTAGCGCTCATTGGTTCCAATTTATCCTCCAATCCAGATGATGAGGGTGAGAACTTTGTGGATATTAATGAACCGGATAATAGCATGGTAGCTGAAGATGATAATAATCTTCAGGCTAACGATGACGATACATCGGATCAGCTTACTGATGCCACGGAGATAATCCCCGATCCCGATGTAGTTGAAGGTAGTCATGATGTCGCTATCAATGACCATCTTCTGGAGTTTGATGTATTTACAGAAGATGAGGAGAACGGAATTGATTTAGCAGAAGTTGATGAGACTGCAGCAGCAATAGAACAGGATATAGATAAAGTAGAAGAAGCACCACTGGCAGTTGAAACAGCCGGTGCTACGGTTAAGAACACCTCACCTTTAAGCTTTGATGTGGAGACAGGTCTTCTTTGGCCCGTAGACGGTAATGTTATTATGAATTACAGTATGGATCATGTAGTTTATTTTTCTACTCTTATGCAGTTTAAGGTAAACCCAGCAATTATTTTAGATGCTGAGGTGGGTACTGAGGTTAAGGCGGCAACGGCCGGAATTATTACAGATATTTTTGATGACCCTGTGACGGGACTTACTGTTACCATGGATATCGGTGATGGTTATTCTCTTCTATATGGTCAGCTGGCAGATGTTGATCACAAGATTGGTGACAGATTGTCAGAGGGTGATATGATAGGAGTTATTAGTACGCCTTCAAAATATTATACTATCGAAGGAAGTAACCTATACTTCATGGTAATGAAGGACGAAGAGACAGTAAACCCTATGCTATATTTACGCTAATGGATGATAAAAATGAATACAAAAAAAGAAAGTGCATGTTGTTTATGAGACATGCTCTTTCTTTGTTAATCAATTAGGTAATTCTTTCTTCTTAATGCATCCTCTACTCGGTCAAGTGTCTGCTCACTATCTGCCTCAATCGTATGATGGTGGGTTCCCGCTGTAAGCTCCTTTAGTGGAACGATTTTCTTCTCATTGACCTGTTTCACAAAATCATAGACATCATTCCGATTTCTAATAATTAGCTCTGTCACTATCTGACCATATATTTCATGGGTTACATGTACATCTAGCACTTTACCGCCGTTATCTACTATAGTACATAATTCGTCCTCGATATCCTCTGTGGAATGCTTGACGCGAATTATTCGCTGAAATTTAGCTTCCTCGCTCTGATAAAGCAGATATCCCTTTGTAGTAGATATTATATCTATATCCGAAGCACGAAGCAGAGCTATATCTTGAACAATAACCTGTCGACTTACACCAAGTAATTTTGACAACTCACCACCGGATATAGGCTTCTTCAAAGCTTTGATTATCTCTATTAATTTTTCTCTTCGCTCATTTCCATCCATTTTAATACCTTCTCATTTCAGATTGATACTTTTAATTTTTGCCTTATTCCGTTATAATAGAACGGAGTCTGCATATACAAATACTACTATAAATAATTATATACTTAGAGGAAGTAATTCGCAACCTAATAATGGTGACAGAAAGGGAAATGCTATGTTTCGCTTATGGGCAAAGATATTTAAAGAAAATAGAATGGTTAAGGATATGGTCGTGTGCAATGACAGTTCAGGGCTTAGGAGAACTCAGAAGATATTTGCAGCTATGGAGGATATCTGTCGTGAATATGATTTATCAAAGCCCTTGTGGTTAGAGTCGACTGTTACTGATTTTAAGAGGCATGACAAGACAAGATTTCTTCAGGATAATTTCATAGAGCCGATTGATTTTGACTATCTTGAGATTCATGTAATTGAGGAGGATTAATATGAAAAGGAGAAGCTTAATATTATATGGGATTCTCCTCTTTTGTGTTCTTGCGCCCGGTTGTTCAAATAGAAGTATAGAGACCACAGATGAATTAATCACCCAGGATTATATTATGAATATTGATGAAGAAGACCTATTAAATGAGGATGTTAACATGATTATAAATGAAGAAGAGCATGTGGATAATAATCTTATTATAAATGAAGAAGAACATATGAATAATAATCCTTCTGTTAGCGAAGCCAATCAAGAGAAAGCTCTGGCATATAATAGTATGGATTTTACAGTCGGTAGCATAATTAACACTGCCGAATATAGTAGGGAGATTCTGGATTCTCTATTCTATATAGAAGAGCTTGACCAGAGGCTAATTGAGCGTATTACAGGGAAGTCCTATAAAGAAGATGCCGATATCCCTTACGGTGATCTTAGATATATCCGTCTACTTCATATGGGCTTTGATGGATTAATCCATGTAGGGGAAATGATTGTTAATAAAGCTATAGCAGATGATACTATAGAGATTTTTAAAGAGCTTTATGATATGGAATATCCTATTGAGAAAATGTTTCTTATAGATGACTATGATGCCGATGATTTAAAATCTATGGCCGATAACAATTCCTCAGCCTTTAATTATAGGTTCATAGAGGGAACTACTAGACGCTCCGTTCACAGTGACGGACGGGCTATTGACATTAATCCCTTACATAATCCCTATGTAAGAACAGTAGACGGTAAGCAGGAGGTCCTTCCGGAAAATGGAGCAGAGTATGTGGACCGTGACAAGGACAATGAGTATTACATAAGAAAGGATGATCCCTGCTATAAAGCATTTGTAAGTAGGGGCTTTACCTGGGGCG
>CAZDWP010000292.1:0-424 GCA_964508985.1 uncultured Herbinix sp.
CCTGTATTTTTCTCTTCTGTGCTATATATACACGTACTGTTTCATTTACACCAGGAGATAATTCATCTCCGTTTTCCCTGGTAAACACCTTAGCATCTACGATGATTCCGTACTCACCATGGGGAACTCTAAGAGAAGTGTCTCTTACTTCCCTGGCTTTTTCACCAAAGATTGCACGCAGAAGTCTTTCCTCTGCAGTAAGCTCAGTCTCGCCCTTAGGTGTAACCTTACCCACTAGAATATCACCTGCACGAACTTCAGCACCGATACGTATAATTCCTCTTTCATCAAGATCCTTAAGAGCATCATCACCAACACCAGGTACATCTCTCGTAATTTCTTCGGGTCCAAGCTTTGTATCTCTAGCTTCTGCCTCATATTCTTCTATATGAACAGATGTATATACATCTTCCTGAACAAGACG
>CAZDWP010000292.1:434-3000 GCA_964508985.1 uncultured Herbinix sp.
TACAGCATCCTCGTAATTATATCCTTCCCAAGTCATAAAGCCTATTAGAGGATTCTTACCTAAGGCCAACTCACCCTTTGAAGTTGAAGGTCCATCCGCGATAACTTGACCTTCTTCAATCCTTTCGCCCCATTTTACAACGGGTCTTTGGTTAATACAGGTTCCTTGGTTACTCTTGGCAAACTTAATCATACGATAGGTATGCTTTGATCCATCATCATGCTTTATAACAATGTCCTTTGCTGTCACTCTCTCTACAAGGCCAGACTTTTTAGCCAGAACACATACACCTGAGTCAATAGCAGCCTTTGCTTCTATACCAGTTCCTACAACAGGAGCTTCTGTTACAAGCAGAGGAACTGCTTGACGCTGCATGTTAGCACCCATAAGTGCACGGTTCGCATCGTCATTCTCCAAGAAAGGAATCAAAGCAGTAGCCACAGAGAATACCATCTTAGGCGATACATCCATTAAGTCAATTTTCTGTTTCTCATATAGAGAGGTTTCTTCCTTATAACGGCCAGAAATACTATTGCCTATAAAGTAGCCTCCCTCATCAATCTCTGCATTCGCTTGTGCGACTATATATCTATCCTCTTCATCAGCGGTAAGATAAATAACCTCATTAGTAACCTTAGGATTCACAGGGTCTTCTTTATCTACCATACGATAAGGGGCTTCGATAAAGCCATATTCATTAATCCTTGCATAGGATGCAAGGGAGTTAATCAGACCGATGTTAGGGCCTTCAGGTGTCTCTACTGGACACATTCTTCCATAGTGAGAATAGTGTACGTCACGTACCTCAAAGCCAGCTCTATCACGGGAAAGGCCACCTGGTCCAAGAGCCGAAAGACGTCTCTTATGTGTCAGCTCTCCAAGAGGATTATGCTGATCCATAAACTGTGACAGCTGAGAGCTTCCAAAAAACTCTTTAACAGCAGCCGTTACAGGCTTAATATTTATTAAGGATTGAGGACTGATACCTTCCAAATCCTGTGTAGTCATTCTTTCTCTTACTACACGTTCCATTCTTGATAAACCTATACGATATTGGTTCTGCAGAAGCTCTCCAACCGCACGAATTCTTCTGTTACCAAGATGATCGATATCATCCCAATTTCCTATTCCATATTCCAAGCAAATATTATAGTTAATAGAAGCAATAATATCTTCCTTGGTTATATGTTTAGGAATAAGTTCACTAATATTCTTTTTAATTGCTTCCTTAATATCTTCTATAGAGGAATTTTCCTCTAATATTTTCTTTAAAACAGGGTAATATACATTCTCAGAGATACCCATTGATTTTCGTTCGGCTACACTGATTTCGGGAACATGATAAGAAAGGTTAACCATCAAATTGGAAATAACCTTCACATTTCTTTCATCAGTTTGTATCATAACGGATGGTACTGCTGCATCCTGTATGAGAAGTGCCAAATCATTTTTTACCGCTGTACCAGCTTCGGCAATAATCTCTCCTGTTGATTTATCAATTACATCCTCAGCGAGTACGAAGCCAACTATACGATTACGATATGCCAGCTTTTTATTGAATTTATAACGTCCAACCTTAGCTAAATCATATCTTCTAGGATCAAAAAACATACTATTAAGTAAGGATTCGGCATTCTCAACCGCAAGAGGCTCACCGGGACGTAGTTTTTTGTATAACTCTAATAAACCATCCTGATAATTTCCTGATGGATCCTTTGCAGTGCTGGGATCCTTAGCCAAACTTGCAAGTATCTTAGGCTCTTCACCAAACAATTGCTTAATTTCTTCATTAGTTCCATATCCCAACGCTCTGACAAATGTGGTAATAGGAACCTTTCGATTTCTATCAACCCTAACATAAAAAACATCGTTGGAATCTGTCTCATACTCCAACCACGCTCCTCTGTTAGGTATTACTGTGGCAGAAAATAATCTCTTACCGATTTTATCATGGTCAACTGCATAATAGATACCTGGAGAACGAACCAGTTGGCTTACAATAACTCTCTCTGCACCATTTATAACAAAGGTACCTGTTTCGGTCATTAGCGGCAAATCGCCCATAAATATGTCATGTTCATTGATTTCGTTATTCTCCTTATTATGGAGCCTAACCTTTACTTTTAAGGGAGCTGCATATGTTGCATCTCTTTCCTTACACTCTTCGATAGTATATTTAATGTCATCCTCGCATAAAGCAAAGTCTACGAATTCCAGACTCAAGTGCCCGCCGTAATCCGATATTGGAGAAATATCATCAAATACTTCTTTCAGTCCTTCGTTAAGAAACCATTGATAGGAATCCTTCTGAACCTCAATTAGATTAGGCATCTCCAATACTTCTTCTTGCTTGGAGTAACTCATTCTAACGTTATTACCAACTTTGACTGGATGCATTCTGTTTCTATCCATTGACGTTTTCACCCCTTGAGTTTAATAAGTATACACAAGACTCCACTAATATTTAGAGAAGTCTTGAGATTTGTTATAAAAATAGCTTTTCTTTTTTAACCGTATATGCTATAATAATACTAATTAGGCATATATCACCACAATAGTGCACTTT
>CAZDWP010000293.1:0-2978 GCA_964508985.1 uncultured Herbinix sp.
GGAGAAAGCCTTAAAGAATCATCTGCACCGGAGGCTCTGGTATTGGTAAGCTGCTTTCTCTTGCATACATTTACCTCAATATCTTCTGATTTAGGGTTCTGGCCTATAACCATTCCCGAATATACCCTAACTCCCGCTCCAATAAACAAAATTCCTCGTTCTTGAGCATTATATAAGCCATAGGTGATACTTTCGCCTGTCTCAAATGCAATAAGGCTACCGGTTTTTCGGTATTGTATATCTCCTTTATAGGGGCCGTATCCATCAAATATAGTATTTAAGATTCCGGTTCCTTTGGTATCTGTAAGAAAATCGCCTCGATAACCTATTAAGCCTCTGGCAGGTATGGAGAATTCAATTCGTGTATTACCGCTATCAGAGGTACGCATGTCTGCCATTTCACCTTTTCTCTGGCCTAGCTTCTCAATGATTATACCTGCATATTCTTCAGGCACATCAATAAGTGCTCTTTCCATGGGCTCAAGCTTTTTACCAGCTGAATCTTCCTTATATAGAACTTCAGCCTTACTTACTGAGAACTCATAGCCTTCTCTTCTCATATTTTCTATTAGAACAGAAAGATGAAGCTCTCCGCGGCCAGAGACCTTGAAGCTCTCTGTGGTATCTGTCTCTTCAACACGAAGGCTTACATCGGTGTTTAGTTCTCTGAATAAGCGCTCTCTCAAATGCCTTGAGGTAACAAATTTGCCCTCAGTACCAGCAAATGGACTATCATTTACATTAAAGTACATGGCTATGGTTGGCTCGGATATTTTCTGAAAGGGTAGAGCCTCGGGATTAGCAGGTGAGCAGATAGTATCTCCGATCTGAAGATCGGCAATTCCCGATATGGCTACGATGGCACCTATGGTCGATTTATCTACCTCTACACGCTTTAATCCATCAAACTCGTATAGCTTACTGATTTTTACTTTTTTTATTTGACCTGGATTATGAGCATTCACTAGTACAGCATCATCATTTATGTGAATAGTACCACGGTCCACCTTGCCTATGCCAATTCTACCCACGTATTCATTGTAGTCAATAGTGCTTATTAAAATCTGGGTACTGCTATCCGGATCTCCTTCCGGTGCAGGAATATAATTTATTATTGTATCAAAAAGTTGCTTCATATCAGTAGGTTCTTCTTCCAGTGAAACTTTCGCAATGCCGGTTTTTGCAGATGCGAATATGAATGGACAATCTAATTGCTTATCATTTGCATCAAGCGCTATTAATAAGTCAAGCACCTCGTCTATTACTTCCATAGGCCTAGCCTCAGGTCTGTCGATTTTATTGATACATACAATAACTGGTAGAGAAAGATCCAGAGCATTTTTTAGAACAAATTTTGTCTGTGGCATAGGGCCTTCAAAGGCATCCACAACTAAGACAACTCCGTTAACCATCTTAAGGACTCGCTCAACCTCACCACCGAAATCAGCATGTCCCGGCGTGTCTATGATATTAATTTTAACACCATTATATGTTACAGCGGTATTCTTTGATAGAATAGTAATACCTCGTTCTCTTTCCAAATCATTTGAATCCATAACACGATCCATAACATTTTGATTAGAGCGAAATACTCCGCTTTGCTTTAATAACTCGTCTACCAGAGTGGTTTTACCGTGGTCGACATGAGCGATTATGGCGATATTTCTTATATCCTCTCGCTTCATCTATATACCTTCTTTCATTTATTCGTCACCGTGAAATACAACTTTTTCATTGTATCAGAGTAGTATTAAATAATCAACTTTTGATTCAATATTTTTCATAAAAATATGATATTTATTTGTATATAATAACAAATATTGGATATTCTTGTGATATATGTAATTTTTTACTTCTAAAATCTGGAAAATTGCATATATATATCATAGGTGAATGAAGGCTTTTACGAAAAGCAGATAAATTTACCCCACATTTTAGAGTGTAGTGGCGTAAAGGGAAACGTCACTTATGAAGGGAGAGGTACGATATGACGGATAAAGTATTTGATAACAATCAAGTAAGTGTTGCAGGAGAGGTGGCTAGTGAATTTGTTTTTAGTCATGATGTATTTGGAGAAGGATTTTATGTTGTTGATGTACTAGTAAGCAGACTCAGTAATTCATATGACATTATTCCGATTATGGTTTCGGAACGACTGATTGATGTAAAGCAGGATTATAGGGGTAGATTCGTAGAGATACTAGGACAGTTCAGGTCCTATAACCGCCACGAGGATAGCAAGAATAAGTTAGTCTTATCGGTATTTGCTAGAGACGTTAGAATTGTCGATGAACTATCAGAAAATTCTAAGCCTAATTTTATTTTCTTAGACGGATATGTATGCAAGCCACCGATATATCGAAAAACCCCGTTAGGTCGTGAAATTGCAGACATTTTATTGGCAGTAAATAGACCATATGGCAAGTCAGATTATATTCCTTGCATCAGCTGGGGAAGAAATGCCAGATTTGCTGAAAGCTTTCAGGTAGGCGGTCATGTACAGATATGGGGGAGGATACAAAGTAGGGAATATCAAAAGAAACTCAGTGAGACAGAATTTGAAAAGCGAGTTGCCTACGAGGTGTCGGTGAGTAAGATGGAGTATTTGGATGAATTTTAATAGATAAGTTATGAGTTGTTACAAAACAAGCAGTTTGTAACAACTCTTTTTTATATAATAGGAAATTGCGTCCTATTATATAAAAAACGCTCCGCTATGGATGCGCACTCGCGCGCTTTGTATCTTGCCAGCAAAGCTGCCGCGCTCGGCGCAAGAGTTTCGCAAGCGAAACTCTTTCTTGATTACTATTGACATTAAGTGAGTCAAATGTTAATATAGGTTTACGAATAATGTGAAATATTGCTAAAGGTAGAGGAGCAATATTCAATAGTACACTGTAAGATATCACAGGGATAGTTGATACAGTGGAAAGGGAATATTGCCGAAGTGATAATAATCCTGAATTATTATTGCTGGG
>CAZDWP010000294.1:0-2969 GCA_964508985.1 uncultured Herbinix sp.
AAACCCACGAATCTGGTTGTCGGCTGCACTTACACGTACTATATAATCTGTCATATTTTCAGCTTTTCCTTTCTATTTCATTATCATCTTTTATCTAAAGTAAATTATTAATGTATAATTTGTTATCTATATGTCTTTCCCTTGCGACGATATATATCCTTTCACTATCCGATCTCGGCTCCTCATCGGTCAACTCATGATAAGCACCTATCATATCAAGCCCTGCGCTGTCCAATAATCTCTTTACGGCATCTACACCATAGGCTCTCCGTACATGAGTCTCCTTATGCTTTCTATATAAGGAATTCTCCTGCTTAAGAAACAATGTTAATTCAACCTCATTAATCATTTCCTCGGGATAGTATGTATTTTCCCATATAAAATCCCCAGCATCATGCTTCATAATATTTGTATTATCTCCGAGTATCTCCTCGTAAAGATAAGCTGTATCCATATCAAATATAAACAATCCTCCGGGATCAAGATAATTTCCTACAAGACGAAAAACTTTACTAAGGTCTTGTGTCGAAAGCATATAGTTAATGCTGTCACAAACACAAAACACTGCCTTTACAGTGCCATAGAGCTCAAACTCTCTCATATCCTGACATAGATATAGGATACCATCCTCCTTGCTCTCACTTCTTTCTTTAGCAAGTGATAGCATCTCCTCAGATATATCTATTCCAATCATATCATATCCCTTAACCGCCATCCTTCTTGTCATAGCTCCGGTACCGCACCCAAGCTCCAGCACCAATCCTTTATCTATACCATGTCGCTTCAATATGTTATCCATATACTCTGCCCATTCATCATAGGGTATATGATTCATCAATATATCATATACCGAGGCAAAGTCAGTATATTTGTCCAATTTTGCAGCTCCTTTCTTTGAAGCTATTCGTTTAATTCTTTATTATCAACTACAATTATTTATCTAGAAACAATTTTAGTATATCCCATTATATACCACAATAATATAATTGTGAACTACCTCTAGGCTTAAAAATTGGGGTTCCTTATTGGCTACGCTACATAGTATAGCACACTTATAAATGCTAGGGCAAACATTGGTTCTCTAAATCATGTAAACAAAACGCACTCATTTTACCTTCAAAATGAGTGCGTTTAAATATAAAAATATTAAATTATCCTTAATCTCTATCTAAAAACCATCTTAGCCATGAGTAATCTCTTTTATTCATAAGCTTCCAAATATACTTATATATCTCATCCTTATATTCGGATATTTCATCCATATTGTTAAACAGCTCATCGGTTAATTTCATCCATTCATCAAGCTTACCCTTCCAATTGGCATTTCCTTTATCTTTAATCTCTGTATCCTTTGCATCCACCTTCTTGTTCTTTTGCTCTAGAACAATTACCTTAATTGGTTCTGTCTGTGCAGGTATGCTTCTGGTTGACTTATCATAGATAACAACTAGATTAGTCTTAACAGGCTTCCCCTTGTACTTCGATCCATCTATATAGATTAACTCTGTATTCTTACCGATTTTAATCGTAAGCATATTGTCAGCACTAGTAAGCTTATTATCAAAATAATCCACCTTAACATTATGCTTAGCTATCTCAACGTCTACTACTTCAGCTTCATACTGTGCAGGATATATCATAATCCTAAATACCTTAGCATCATAGTACCCAGTCACAAGTGAGCCAACAGAAATTTTTTCCTTGTTAGTACTATAGGTGTCCTTTGTTATAGTAAATAATGCTTCCAATCCATCCTTATTCTTTAAGGTTAACTGTGTTTTGCTCTTATCGTTTTTTGGGGTCGTCATCTTTGTAACAGTCCCTGTAAAAGAACCATAATAGGAATTGCCATCTGCGTCAGGCACGATTGGATCTGAAAGAACAACTATTTTATCCGGACTAGTCTGGGCAGGTATGCTTCTGGTGGAAGCTCCGTAAAATACAGCAAGCTTACGGTTTGTAAGGTCTCCCTTATAATCCTTCCCATTCTTTAAGACAACCTTGGTATCCTGATTGATATTTAGCATCAATGAATTATCAGCACTAATCAAATTCTTATCAAATAAATCAACCTTTATGTTCTGCTTCTTATTCGATACCATAGCTACCACTGCCACATACTGGGGCGGGTAAATCATAATCATCATAGCATTAGCGTCATAATATCCAGTTACCTCTGATCCAATAATAATCTCCTCATCATTAATAAAATATGTATCCTTATTCAAGATCAGATAAGCCTCACTGCCTTCCTTATTCTCAAGTAACACATAGGTAGTATTAGACTCGTTTTCAGATTCTCTTATCTCCTTAACGGTACCTGTAAATGAATTAAAATGAGATCTCTTATCTGTAGATTTCTCTGCTGCAAAGACTGAAGTTGCAGATAGGGAAACTATTATAATTGTTAACATTAATGATAGTAACTTTTTCATATTGATTACCTCCTTGTTGTTATCGGTAGTGTCAAGTTTGACACCCCGTTTATAAATGACTACACATATAATCCCTATAACATCTAAAATAAATCCTTCATACATTAGACGATATTAAGAAGAAAAAGTTTCATTTTATTGAAATACTTGCTTATTCTAAGCTTAAATAATAGAAACTCCAAAAAAATACCCTCGATATACTAATCAAATGTATATCGAGGATAAATTATAGTTTTTAGGTTATATTATATAAAACTTATCGCTTACAAAAGCTAATATCATTTTATAGGTTATATTATACCATCTTATCAAACATATCCTTTAAGGCAGGATATAGCTCCTTGAATACCTCATATTTCTTATTATAAAGCTCTACAATCTTAGGATCCTGTTCTATTGTATCCGTAACCTTGATAAGCTTTTCAGTTGCCTCTTCTACATTAGCGTACTTACCACAACCAACAGCTGCTAATATGGCTGCACCAAAGGCAGGTCCTTCCTTGGAGTTTATCTTATCAACCTTAACATTAAGAA
>CAZDWP010000295.1:0-2954 GCA_964508985.1 uncultured Herbinix sp.
TATATTCGGCAGTGGCACTCGGAACCGATGCTGATGTTGACAAAAGAGAATATGAATTTGAAGCAGAACTCTATATGGAGAAAGGGCAGGATGCCGGTGTGGGAATGCTTTGCGCTCCGAAGCCATTCAGCTTCTATGACCGTATGAACCCGAATCCGAGGGATCCATGGATGCTATTTAACCTTGAGCCGTTAAGATGGATGTTCAGGGAAGGTCAGGCTACGCTTATGCGAGATGCCTTCAGACTTGAGCCTGTTGCTGAGCCGGTCAATGTGAACGTGCGGTATGGAGAATTTAATAAGGTTCATTATGTATTAAGGGATATCGAGGTTGATTTGTATCTGAACGACGAACTGATTCAGACAGTTGAACTCCCGAATTATCCTTCCATGTGTTCTGTGTGCACGGATTCCGATGAAGAGGTTATCTTAAAAATTGTCAATTTTTCGGAAAAAGAAGATGATGTTTGGATTACCCTGGACTGTGACGTGGAGCCAGAATACAGGGTGGAATATCTAACAGGAGAAGCTGATGCAGAGAACACTCTAGCGGATCCGGAGCATGTACGTGACAGACAGGAGACCAGAATAGGTGCAGGCAGAGATTTTGTATTTAACGCGGCACCGTTATCCGTTAATGTACTGATTTTAAAGAAAAGATACTTTACAGTGCTGAAAACACACTGGATATAACCAATTTGAAGCAGCTTACAGCAAGATTGGTACAAGTAGTCTCAAGCTAAGGAGCCCATGCATAACCTGTTGTTTCGACAGTATATTTTATAATAAAAGGAGGTGATTTTATTGTTATCATCTGGTGTAAATACCTCATGGTATGCAGCTACAAAGCTACAGCCGCCGCTTGTTCGAACTGACATCATTAGGCGCCTGCATATTGAAGAGGAGCTGTCTCGTTTCGTCAGCAATCTTCCGCTTACTCTACTGTCAGCACCGGCGGGATATGGCAAGACTACCCTGTTGTCTGCTCTTCCTTCCTTGCTGCCAGACTACCCACTGGCGTGGATAACCCTGGAAAATGAGGATAATGACCCTGCCCGCTTCATTGGTTTGCTAGCTGCCGCCTTGCGGAAACTGCATCCGGAATGCGGAAGTTCCGTTTGGCCTTTGGTTACCGGCGGTGATATGTCTGGATCCGGCATAAAGCATGCTGTGGATATATTGATTAATGACATCTTACATTATATTCCTGAGCCTTTTATTCTGGTATTTGATGATCTACATACCGTGTCGGAATCCGCTATCTATGTTGCCTTGTTTTACCTGCTTGTACAGATGCCTCCTAATCTTCATGTAGCCATCGGTACAAGGAATGATCCACCTCTTAGATTAGCCCGTTTGGCTGCTCGCAGACAAATGGGTGAACTGCGCAGGGACGATTTTAGCCTGAACAAGGATGAAACTTATAGACTGCTGAATGACACACTGGGGCTCGGTCTTACCGCTGACGAAGTGGCTGTCTTACAGAAACGTACAGAAGGATGGCCGGGTGTGATATGTCTTCTTGCCGGCCCGTTGGGACGTATGGGCACCTCTGAGCATCGTACCCATTTTATGACCGCATTGACCTATACGGAAAGGCAAGCTCTGGACTTTATGTCAGAAGAAATTCTTCTTAATTTACCTGAAGACATCCGCATGTTTCTCATGCAGACCTCAATTTTGGCTGAGATTACTCCCTCTGCCTGCCAGGCGGTAACCGGGCGCGATGACGCTGCCGATGTGTTGGCGCAGCTATACAAGCGTAACCTTGCTATCGCATCACTTACCATTGATATAGAGGGTGAACCAGTATACCGTTACCATGCCCTGTTTGCGGAGCTTTTAAATCTGCAGTTGAAAAAGGAATTGCCAGGGGAAATTACGGAGCTACATCGAAGAGCTGCCCAGGTCCAAAAGACACCTGGTCGCACCATATACCACTATTTTTCGGCACGCCTATGGGACCAGGCCGCACAGCTGATGGTTCGTTCGGGTATGCAATTGCTCCTGCTTGGCATGTATGAAACATTCCGACAATGGTATCGTACTCTGCCTGCCGAGACGAGGAACCATTATTCCAATTTAGCTGTTTTAATGGCTCGGTGTGAAATTCATCATGGCAATAACGCCGCCGCATACAGACTGCTAAACGAAGCAAAGGTGGCCTTTATCTCCAAAGGTGATATTATGGGAGAGGGGAATGCCCTTACTTCTTTGATAACCTTAAGTTACATGAATAATGACAGGATGTCAGTAGATGTCTATGTCAAGCGTGCCTTGGAGTTGCCGATGGACCCTATGGGTCAGGTAGCTGCCTATCTTGCAAAAGCGTGGCTCTGTACCTATGATTGTGACTGGGAGGGCGCTTGTGCAAATATACGCAAGGGGCTTGCTATCCCTTCTGCTACTGGTGACCGAAGAGCGGACATTATCGGTATCACCTACTTGAGTGCCTACATGGCCATACTGCCTGGCTGTATGGAGCTGACGGAAAATTATTGCACTGAAGTCAGTAGTATATCCTTACCTGACACGGCCTGGTACCTTAATGCTCAAGTTCTGGGGACCTGGCATCTTCTGTGGAGAGGGCGGACAGAGGAGGCGATTATAAAGGCAAAGGCAGCAGAGGAATTGCACCAGCGGCTGGGTGGTTATCCATTTATAGGCAACGACCTGCCATTATTGCTGGCGGTCATATACTTGGCCAGAGGCGATTTGGATGGGGCGGAAAAGTTAGTTGGTAAGGAACCGAAGGGAAATGTATGGTATGCAGACCCGCAGAATGTGAATCTTATTGTCTGCCACCAATACACGACACACGTTGAGACGGTTGTATTGATAACAAGAAAAGAGCAGTAAAAGGCTTGAAATATAAGGAACAAGGGGTTCTGCCTGTTTTTACGTAAAGGTCAAATCGTTCGCCTAGGCTAAATTAAATTTTTGTGACATACTTTA
>CAZDWP010000296.1:0-2943 GCA_964508985.1 uncultured Herbinix sp.
CAATTGTTTTTACTATATTTACGGCTCTCAATCGCACCATATTGGAATTGAAATGGGTTTACTTGGAGGATACTCGGGTAAATTAGGAACTCTCAATCGCACCATATTGGAATTGAAATGCCAGTACATTACCGAGAGTTTTGGGCAGGCGTACGCTCTCAATCGCACCATATTGGAATTGAAATATATATAGAGCTTATAGTTAGCTATTTTACAGAGACTCTCAATCGCACCATATTGGAATTGAAATAATCTTCGTGTGAATTGATTTGATTTACCAACAGATATCTCTCAATCGCACCATATTGGAATTGAAATCTGCTAAGCTCGCTGCCGACCTGCGTTGGCGACCCCTCTCAATCGCACCATATTGGAATTGAAATTAGTTTAAATAGTTTTATTTGTGAGACAAAAAAAAACTCTCAATCGCACCATATTGGAATTGAAATAATACACGCATCCAGGTTGTTTACCAGACTATAACTCTCAATCGCACCATATTGGAATTGAAATATATCCATATGTAACAACTTTTTATTTCTGCGGCTGCTCTCAATCGCACCATATTGGAATTGAAATGGGAGTTGGCGACCCTTTGTAGCTCTTTTTTCGTCTCTCAATCGCACCATATTGGAATTGAAATCGGACGCGCTCCCAAAAGTCTCGATAATGCACAGGCTCTCTCAATCGCACCATATTGGAATTGAAATTTTACACCATCCAGGCACCTACAAGGCGCTATATTCTCTCAATCGCACCATATTGGAATTGAAATTGGCAGTTGACGACATTCAGTATTCAGACTATGTACTCTCAATCGCACCATATTGGAATTGAAATGTCGCAGATAGTGTCTGCTTACAATTGGCGATAACTCTCTCAATCGCACCATATTGGAATTGAAATTTTGATTATGAATATCTTGATGAATTGAGCAAACCCTCTCAATCGCACCATATTGGAATTGAAATGTTATCATTAACCCCGAATGTTCTTTTAATCCGTTCTCTCAATCGCACCATATTGGAATTGAAATGCGAATGAAGCGATTAGGATTGAAAACGAAAATACCTCTCAATCGCACCATATTGGAATTGAAATGCGTTTACAGTTTGGAATAAAGAAAACGGTGGAAACTCTCAATCGCACCATATTGGAATTGAAATTCAAAACATTTTCAGATTTAGTTTTTTCTCAAAACTCTCAATCGCACCATATTGGAATTGAAATGTCGCAGATAGTGTCTGCTTACAATTGGCGATAACCTCTCAATCGCACCATATTGGAATTGAAATAATGCAGATGTGAGGGCTGTTATTTCGTCCGAAACTCTCAATCGCACCATATTGGAATTGAAATAGATATTATCATTACTCCAATTGAAAATTTTATTACTCTCAATCGCACCATATTGGAATTGAAATGGAGCTGTGCGAGATAAAATATCAAGCAAATCCTCTCTCAATCGCACCATATTGGAATTGAAATACTCCCATGGTTTACTTTTTATATATTCTAGTAACCTCTCAATCGCACCATATTGGAATTGAAATCTATATATTTTATTCCTGTAATATATCGGCAATGCCTCTCAATCGCACCATATTGGAATTGAAATGTTTTTATAATAAGCTAATTTTTATAGTTAAAGAACTCTCAATCGCACCATATTGGAATTGAAATACATTTAAAAGAGCTGTTGTTACATCAAAGTCTTTCTCTCAATCGCACCATATTGGAATTGAAATATTCTTGGTGTTAAACTTACTATTCCAATTATAACGCTCTCAATCGCACCATATTGGAATTGAAATTTTGATATAAGCTTGACCCATATGGCGCTTTACTCTCTCAATCGCACCATATTGGAATTGAAATTAGCTACCTCCGCTTACTGCTATTCTATTTAGCATACTCTCAATCGCACCATATTGGAATTGAAATATATTAATCTTATTTAGAACAAAAATAAGTTTATCTCTCAATCGCACCATATTGGAATTGAAATTGCCTATTCCTAACGCGTTGTTGTGCAGCATTGCCTCTCAATCGCACCATATTGGAATTGAAATTGCTTTCGTTTGATAACGTCAATGTTACAAATTTTCCTCTCAATCGCACCATATTGGAATTGAAATACTTCGTCTGTAAACAATATCCCATGGAGGTGCATCTCTCAATCGCACCATATTGGAATTGAAATATTATAGCTTTATCGCTTAAATTGTCATATATCCACTCTCAATCGCACCATATTGGAATTGAAATTGGGCGGCAGGGCGCAGCCGCTCGCAGCCCTGGCCTCTCAATCGCACCATATTGGAATTGAAATTGTACACGTACACAAGCGTTAGCTAACCCTTACTTACTCTCAATCGCACCATATTGGAATTGAAATTGTACATTTCTCGCTTCGGGTCTGCAAAGTTTCCACTCTCAATCGCACCATATTGGAATTGAAATTTATTTATATTAGTAGCCTTTGAGCTGGTTGTATCTCTCTCAATCGCACCATATTGGAATTGAAATAAAAATTTTTAGATTATGGAAACAACATCCAGAAACTCTCAATCGCACCATATTGGAATTGAAATGTTACGCAGATAATCGCGAACAGTTTGCTATTGTCTCTCAATCGCACCATATTGGAATTGAAATTATATACGTTGCGGTCCACTTAGCCCAATATGTCTGCTCTCAATCGCACCATATTGGAATTGAAATGAATCTTATAACGTACAGAACCGCAGAGAGTTGGCCTCTCAATCGCACCATATTGGAATTGAAATGCCTGTACATTATCGGGAGTTTTGGACGCGCGTACTCTCAATCGCACCATATTGGAATTGAAATTTTAAGAACAATGTGCTGGCAAGCAACCTTGACTTCTCTCAATCGCACCATATTGGAATTGAAATGCACTCGAATTTGACCAAATTATAA
>CAZDWP010000297.1:0-2929 GCA_964508985.1 uncultured Herbinix sp.
GTGCAAAGCATCAGAGAGCATTAACTGTTGCAGTTAAGCGCTCAAGACATATCGCCCTTATGCCCTACACTGTAGATTAGGTAACGAGGCGCTATGTCTCGACATATCGCCCTTATGCCAAAGGTAAGCCTGCTTACCTTATACAGTAGACTAGGGCATTTAGTATTAAAGTAAAATAGCTGTTACATGGCTAAAGTCGTGTGGCAGCTTTTTTTATACCAATAATGCTTTAAATTACCGGCAATTAATGTTATAATCTGTTCAAGTGCAGTAAAAAAGGAGTATATACCATGGGTAAAAAAATAAGACTAAATAGTTCATTAAAAGTATATCTTTTATGGCCAATCTATCTAACAGTTGTCTTGCTATTAATGAACCTTGTTATTTATGTAATTAACAAGAAGGCTGGATATGTAATGTCGGGATTTATAGTAGTCTATTTTTTGTTTGCTTTGTCTGTATTTTATTTTAAGCGACATCAAATTGCCACTGAGCTTGTTAGGTATGCCATGGATTTCGCTCAGGTACAAAAGCGTTTATTAAAGGAGATGGCAATTCCATATGCGTTGCTTGATGTGGATGCAAGACTGCAATGGGGCAATAATGAGTTTATGGATTTGATGCAAGGCAAAAAGGCCATAGGTCGTGCAGTATCTAGTATTCTTCCCGATATTACAGAGGATAGTATTCCAAAAGCAGAGGCTGATGAGGTTGTCCATATCACATTAAATAATAGAAATTATAAGGTAGTACTTCGTAAGATTATATCCCCGAGCTTTGATGAGGATGCCAATTGGAGCTTTTATGAATCTGAAAAGGCTTGGGAAACCAAAAATGCTTTAATAGCCATGTTTTTATTTGATGAAACAGATATAATCACCCTACAAAAAGAGAACAGGGAACAGAAGCTTATAGTAGGATTACTTTATATAGATAATTATGATGAGGCCCTGGATAGTATAGATGAAGTAAGACGCTCCTTGCTTACAGCTTTAGTAGATAGAAAGATTAATAAGTACATGCAGGGTATTGATGCAGTTATAAAGAAGCTTGAGAAGGACAAATTCATATTTGTATTTCAGTATAGATATCTTTCTGTTCTTCAAAGCACCAAGTTCTCCCTTCTGGAAGAGGTGAGAAACGTAAATATTGGAAATGAGATGGCTGTAACTATTAGTATTGGCCTTGGTGTAAATGCTGATAGCTATATTACAGGCTATGAGTATGCCCGTGCCGCCATTGATCTTGCTTTAGGAAGAGGCGGAGATCAGGCTGTAATAAAAGACAGGGACAAGATTTCATACTACGGAGGCAAGAGCATCCAGGTTGAAAAAAGCACAAGAGTAAAAGCTAGGGTAAAGGCTCATGCATTTCGTGAATTTGTTGAAGGCAAGGACAAGATTGTTGTTATGGGACATGCCATAGGGGATGTAGATTCCTTTGGTGCTGCTATCGGTGTATATAGGATAGGAAAGGCATTTAACAAGAAGGTTCATATAGTAATAAATGAAATTACCACATCACTAAGGCCAATGATAAGCCGATTCGCCGGAAATGCTGATTATGAGGAAGACCTTTTCATTCAAAATGAGCAAGCTAAGGAGGTTGTCGATGCAAACACCTTGCTGGTAATTGTAGATGTTAATCGCCCTAGCTTATTGGAATGTGAAGAGTTGCTTGATTATGCAAGGACTATTATAATATTTGACCACCATAGACAGACGAATGAGGCAATAGACAATGCGGCTTTATCTTATATTGAGCCCTATGCGTCCTCGACCTGTGAGATGATTGCAGAAATTCTGCAATATATCGGAGGCAATTTAAAGCTTAGGCCTATGGAAGCGGATGCTCTATATGCGGGTATAATGATAGATACGAATAACTTCCTCACTAAGACAGGGGTAAGAACATTCGAGGCCGCGGCATATTTAAGAAGAAATGGTGCGGATGTAACTAGACTTCGTAAATTCTTCAGAAGTGATTTTATGGAATTTAAGATTAAAGCTGAGGCAATCAGTAGTACTGAAGTATATTTAGATTGCTATGCAATTGCCGTATGCGAGAGTGAAGATGTGGAGATCCCTACTGTAATGGGAGCGCAGGTAGCTAACGAGCTTTTAAATATTGCAGAAATAAAAGCATCATTTGTTCTTTCGCAGTTCAATAACAAGATATATATAAGTGCTAGATCAATTGACGAGGTAAATGTACAACTAGTTATGGAGAGACTAGGAGGAGGCGGTCATCTTAGTGTGGCAGGCAGCCAATTGGAGGGCTATACTATTGAAGAGGCCATAGTTAAGCTGAAGGAGACACTTGATAGTATGGTTAAAGAGGGAGACATCTAGATAACATAATTTATTATTAATATAGAGAGGAGTCAGCCATATGGAAGTAATATTAATGGAAGACGTTAAAAGCCTTGGTAAGAAGGGCAACATTGTAAAGGTTAGTGATGGTTATGCGAGAAATTTCATCCTACCTAAGAAGCTTGGTGTAGAGGCTACAAAACAAAATTTATATGACCTAAAGCTACAAAAGGATGCTGAGGATAGAAGGCAACAGGAAATTCTTGCAGAAGCAAGAGAACTGGCTAAAAAGCTGGAGACTTCTACAGTTAACCTAAAGATAAAAGCTGGTGAAGGTGGAAAGACCTTCGGTTCGATTTCCACCAAGGAGATTGCTGCAGTATTAAATGAACAATCAGGTTTGGAGCTTGATAGGAAGAAGATACAGCTCGCTGAGCCAATTAAAAATGCAGGCGCATATACAGTAGGAGTAAAATTGCATCCTAAGGTTACAGCCACACTTAAGGTTGAAGTTGAAGCGGTCTAAAGCGTATAGAAACAAGAGGGGGATTACCAATGGATGAGGCTTTTATAAAGAAGATACTTCCGCATAGCTTGGAGGCAGAGCAATCTGTCAT
>CAZDWP010000298.1:0-2917 GCA_964508985.1 uncultured Herbinix sp.
AGAAGATTGTAAAACCAGCATGTAAAGGTTACTGTTCAATAACGATATACGCTGACTATACCGAAGTTAAAACTATGCTGAAACTTCTAAGCAACTCTATAGTTTTTCAACTATTTCAGGAAAAACTTTCGGTATAGTTTCCCTTGACCTTCATCGACATTTATGAGATATCTTATGTATCAATTCATAGGAGGTATTTCATAAATGTACGACAAACTAACTTTGAAGGAAGCAATTGAAGGAGTCCTTCAGTGTAAAAAAGAAGCAGGTCATACTGAGTCTTATCTAATTGACTTGAGACGGACATACAATCGGCTTCTCAGACTTGCTACTAAGCATGAACAAATTTATTTATCCGAGGAACTGGCATCGCTGTTTCTTGAAGACAACAAGCGTTATGGAACTGGTGAATATCGTCATGAACGGTTTCTGGCTCATAATCGCTGCATCAGGTTTCTCAATAGTTATCTAGATACTGGATTTGTCTCGATTGAAAAATACCATGAACCAATAGAATTTTTCATATCAGACGGGCTTTTGAATACTCTCAGACTCTATGATCAGGAAGAAGTTGCATCTGGACTAAGTAACAGTTCCCTTACCAAAAACCGACGACCTATCCGGTATCTTCTGGAATATATGACTTCTCTTGGATATCAACAGCTCTCTGATATTCATCCCGGTGATACAATTGAAGCAATCAAAGATATGCTAGATAAGCACTACGATCCAACAAGCCTTGTTACCGCCGTTTCTATGAAATGTTCCCAGAACTACAGCAATTCAGGTTAGAAATTCTGTCCAGAATGCCACGGAAACGTTCCATTATAGATATATATACAGAAGATGAACGGGATAAAATCTCTGCTCAGCTGTCTTCACCAGATATTTCCCGGCGTGATGCTTCGATCTGTTTACTTTCTTTTGAAACAGGGCTTCGTAGTGTCGATATCTGTAACCTAAAGCTAGGTGATGTAGACTGGAAACATGATGTCATCTACATCGTCCAGTCAAAAACACAGAAACCGTTAAACCTGCCTCTTCGATCCTCATATGGCAATGCTATGGCGAGTTATCTTCTTGAAGAACGTCCGTCCTGTGATAAGGACTATTTCTTCCTTTCCGTAAAGGCGCCGTATGTGAAACTGAAAACCACCTGGCACATCATAAAAGCGGTCGTATCAGCCTCTGGTGTTGAGACGGAAGGCCGGCTTACAGGCACCCGGATGTTTCGTCATAATGCCGCCTCTTCCATGCTCAGGAAAGGTGTCCCGCTTTCTGCTATTGCAGAAGAACTTGGCCACCGTTCTCAGGACTCCACTATGGTGTATCTCTCAACCGACCAGGAGACAATGTCATCTCTGACACTTCCTGTACCAAAGCGAGGTGAAGATGTATGAGTTCAACATGTATTAGCGATAAGATTGATACTTTCATCGCCTATAAACGCAGCCTTGGTTATGTTTATGATACTCAAGAGCGGTACATGAAACATTACCAAAAGCACATGGAAGAAGCTTATCCATACCTGGAATTACCAGATAAAGAAAGTACAGACAGTTTTCTTGATATGTTTCAGGGGCAAACTGGTGGGCTTTATAATGCCATGGCACCTTTGAGGGAATTCTCAAGATATCTGCTTCGGCTTGGATACTGCAATACATATCTTATTCCACCAAAGCAGATGCCTAAACTTCATTCGGAACCGCCATACTTTTTTGATGAGGGAGAACTGTCTGCATTCTTCATAGAATGCGGTGCTTACTTTAAGAAAAATACAGGTCCCAGGGCACGTGGAATCGTCATGCCAGCAGAATTCCGATTGTTGTACTGTTGTGGATTACGTCCTAAAGAGGCACGAATGCTTCCAGCAAAAGATGTTCATCTGAATGAAAAATATATCGATATCATGCAGTCAAAAGGTCCTAAAAGCCGACGGATCTATATCAGTGATGAGCTTGCAACATATTTGGTTCATTATAACCGCAAGATTGCAGGCATCTTTCCTGATAGAAAATATTTCTTTCCAAGCAGTAAGGATAATCCATATTCTGTAAACACCATTGGGTATAATTTCGGGGTCATATGGAGGCGATGCTTTCCTAAATGGATTGGGAAGTTACCGCGTATTTATGATTTCAATTATCCTTTTGCATGGGCAAATATAAACCGCTGGACCAGGGAAGGAACCGATATCAATGCTATGCTGCCTTACCTGATGCGATACATGGGACATAACTGTATCAAACATACCTTATACTATTTCAGATTTGTTCCAGATTTTTATTCTGATTACAAGGCACTTTCATACCGGCTGAATGAACAAATTCCGGAGGTGTGCGATGAGTAAAAAAGACAATGGGCGGTTCTGGGACATAGCGTCCAGTTACCTTGATCACCATCTAAAGGCTATCCGGCAAGTAAGTGGGAATACCATCGACAGTTACAGGGATTCTTTAAACAGCTTTATAGATTATCTTGAATGTGTGGAACCTATCAACCGGAAAAAGATCACTTTCCATAGCTTTAAAAAGGAAATGCTTACACGCTACCAGGTCTGGATGATAACTGAACGCAAACTGGCTCCGAAAACATGTAACCTGCGAATGACAGCAATCCGTGCATTGTTGGAGTATGCAGCCCAGGAAGATTTATGGATCATGCCACTGTATGCAGATGCATGCAACATCGTAGGCGTTAAAATCCAAAGTTACGGGATTGAATACTTTGAGCCAGATGAAATGACAACTTTACTGTCAGGACCTTTCGGTGACCATAAAACAGACCGGCGTAATCAGATGATGCTGATTTTCCTTTATGATACTGCTGCAAGAGTGGCTGAAGCCAAACATGTGAAAGTTTCCGACCTTCACCTTGATGTTGAAATCCCTTATGTTACGTTGCTCGGGAAAGGACG
>CAZDWP010000299.1:0-2913 GCA_964508985.1 uncultured Herbinix sp.
GGAATAGATAAACCTGTGGAGTCCTCTGAACCTCCCCAGCGAAGTGTTGCGGGGAAGGAGGCTTCCTCAGCCACTGTCATACTGGGGCTGAAATAATCCTCGTGAATGATATCTTTATAGGTTTTCATGGCAGGCTGCTCAATACCTACCTCATTGTTATTGGGATCGGTAATCTCAAGACCGAGTCTGCCGTCATCTCTAAACTGGTAGAAGGTAAAGCCGGAAAACCAGGTTGCAGGTTCATCTTTTAGCATATCGCAGAATTCCTTGATCATTTTTGCCTGATCATAGGGTCCTGTCACATCACCGTCTGCATTAAATTCAGACATTACCATGGGCTTTTTAATTCCGTCACAGAGATAACTGAAACGCTCAAAGCTTCGTTTAGTCAGATCATAGGTTTTCTGTACGGTATCTCTTTTGTGAGAATTTCCACCTCGCTCTGCAACATCATAGGGCCAGCCCCAATGAAGGGCCATATATTTGTCTACTGACCAGATATCAGTTTGACGTACAGCTTCTGTAAACTCATCTTCTTTTTCCATCTCTTCCTTCTCGAGATCTTCAATACCTCCGATGCAGAGAATGGTTTTAACATTAGGTGCATGTTCCTTTACAATTTTATGAAAACGAACAAAGAAATCTGCTACCTCCTGATATGTACAGCGTTTGTTAAAAGAAAACCAATTTCCAGTTGCTTCATGATTTATACGTAGGAACAAGCGTCCGAAGGTTGTTAAATCCTTTGCAATAGCAATAAGGTGGTCATCAGATACGTTGGGATCAATAGTTAAGGTAAGGAGAACATCCTGACCATGCTTTCTAACATCTCTCATGAAGGTGAAGGGTTCATCTTGTAAATCACCATTTAGGCCACCTTTGTAGGTGAAGTAATCATCATAGGGATAATCCCAGGCAAATGATACATCATCATTAGCATGAGCTATACTTGCACGAACCGGCCAGCCTTTATCCAGAGGATAATAGCAGTACATTAGGTTGATTGCTCTATGGGGCCTGCCAAGCTTGTGCAAAATATAGTCCTGGTTTACATAACTACCACGCTCGCTACCTACCCCTAAGTCCACGCTACATTTCGCTGGACCCATAGTAACATTAAATGCTTTTAAATTATTATTCATTCCAATCCTCCTTTGGTTTATAAGGAGGATTTGTCCTCCTTTGGTTTGTAAGGAGAGTTTCCCTCCTTTGGTTTTTAGGAGGTTAAATCCTCCATAGATTATGTCGAGTATAGCATATGGAAATATTTAAGACAATGTAGTTAATTAGTGATATTTTGCGAGATTAATATTCTTAATCATATCAAGTTTCGGTAATTCATCTTAGAATGAATTAATATTAATACTGAAAATAGTGAATCTAAAATGAGCATTTTTGGATTAGAGAAATGTTTATTATAGAAAAGTAAATTTTAATAGGATTATGGATATTTATGGAGTATAATTAATTCTAGTTAGATTTTAAATTATAAATAGAGAGGTAGCTATAGTTTATAACGATGTACAAATTTGAATTTTTAGAGATACAAACTACAGAGTATTGGATAATGAGGTATTATAAATGGATATTAAAATAAGATTAGGAAGTGAAAAGGATATTGATTCTCTGGAACAGCTATACGATGACTTGAATGATTATTTAGAAAATACAATCAATTATCCTGGTTGGAAAAAGGGTGTTTACCCTATTCGCCAAAATGCAATAGATGGCATAAATGAAAGATGTTTATTTGTTGCAACAGAAAATGATGAAATTATAGGAACAATGATTTTACGCCATGAGCCAGAACCAGCCTATTTAACAGCAACATGGCAAGCTATACTTGATTACAGCAATGTATTGGTTATATATACATTTGTTGTAAATTCGAAAAAACTTCAACAGGGAATTGGAAAGAAAATGCTTGAATTTGCTGCGCAATATGCTAAATGCACTAAAATAAGGGCCTTGCGTTTAGATGTATATGAAAAGAATATTCCTGCAATTAGTCTGTACGAGAAATGTGGTTATAAATACATAGATACTGTTAGCCTCGGTTTGGAGGATTATGGATTGAATTGGTTTAAGTTATATGAAAAATTGCTGTAAAATTATTATGTATTATTTGCAAATATTTATATTGGAGGTTGGCATGATTACCATCTATGATTGGTTTGGATATGAATTAACGATTAAGGAACGCTATAAGTTAATTAAAGAAGCAGGGTTTGATGGTGTTTTACTTTGGTGGAGTAATGGCTTTGGTCGTGACAGTTTAGCTTGGAACGATTACCTCAATGGACCACGAATTGCCCAAGAAGCAGGTCTTTATATAGAAAACATACATACACCAGTCCAAAGCCAAAACAACCTCTGGCTTGACAACTTGGACGGTGAAGCCTTAACCGATTGCTATATGCAATGTGTTAAAGATTGTGCTGATTTTGAGATCCCTACAATGGTTGTACACCTACCTGACGATAATTATCCATGTAACGAATTGGGACTAGATAGAATAAAGAGAATAGCTGAAAAAGCTGAGCAACTTGAAGTCAATGTTGCACTTGAGAACCTACGTAATTTTGCAAATCTATCCTATGTGCTAAGCCAGGTTGATTCCCAACATATAGGATTTTGCTATGATTGCTGTCATCACAATAACTATAATTCAGGTGGTGATTTATTATCAATGTTCGGTTCTCGGATGATGGCATTACATTTGCACGATAATGGGGGAGCTTATGGTCAACACCAGCTACCTTTTGATGGAATGATTGATTGGCCTACCACTATGGAAAAGATTGCAAGAACGAATTATTCAGGTGCGACAGCTTTAGAGCCCATGAATTGGGACTACAAGGATTTGTCAGCAGAAGAGTTTTTATTCGAAGCTTTTAAAAAGGCTAAAAAACT
>CAZDWP010000300.1:0-2909 GCA_964508985.1 uncultured Herbinix sp.
ATATATGAGAATGGTAATCTTCTAAAGAAGCAGAATGTTTCTGGTTCTATAGGTGCTAGTTTAGGAGATCTATACATCGGTATTGATGAGTTGGGTGATTTATGCTTTAAGGGAAACATGGATGACCTTAGAATATATAACCGCGCACTATCTGCGAAAGAAGTAGAAAGCTTATATGATAAAGGACTAGACGAGAGTCCTGAGCTGCTTACTCAGAAGAATAGCTTAATAGCCCATTATAAATTTAATGGAGATTATAAGGATGCTTCAGGTTTGGGTAATGATGCTGAATTGGCCACAGGTAAAGTAACATTTGAAGAAGGCAAGAACGGTAAGGCTGCAAAATTCAAGAAGGGAACATATCTGGAGGTTCCCGACAATACCAGTCTTGATTTTGATGAAGGTTTTACAATGACAGGATGGATAAAGACCACTAATGATAGTGATATGATGGCCATCCTAAATAGACCGGGAGTGAGCACATCACCATATTCGGAGAGTTTAAATTACCGTATTCAGATGATGCATGACTTTTATGATTTCTATTATGTTCCATTTGACTACCAGACAGGTGAAGAGGGATCAAGACATGTCATGGATAAGACAACAAAGAATAAGTGGGTTCATCTTGGAGTTACCTTTGATACTAAGGAGATTCGTTGGTATATAAACAGTAAGCTAGTAAAGAAGGAAGAGGTTCCCGATTATTATGAGAATAATATGGCACATGGACTCGGAGATTTGATGATAGGCTCTGATGGAAAACTTCATTTTGTAGGATCAATGGATGAACTAAAGCTGTATAATTACAGTCTATCCGCCAAGGAAATCAAAGAAGATTATAAGGAAGTCGACAGCTTATCCGTCAGTAAGGCTAATCAAGACAAAATCAAATCTATGAAGAAGGGCAATACTGTTACACTGGCCACCACCAGGAAGTATATTGATACTGGTAAGACTACTAAGCTAAAGAGTGGTGTAACCTACAAAACCTCTAACAAAAAGATATTTACAGTTACAAGTAAGGGTGTAGTTAAGGCAGTTAAAAAGGGCAAGGCTACTTTAACGATTACTCACGGTGCTATCAGCAAGACCTATAAGATTACAGTAAAATAAAGAGTTATTTAAAATCCACCAATAAAAGAACACATGCTATGATTTGTTTTGTCATAGCATGTGTTCTTCTATTTATTAGCCTTGATAATCTATGACATCAAGCCATCTATGCAAGAACTCCTTTTTTTTCTCATTGGCTGTAAGTAGTTGCAGTGCTGCAACGATAGGCAGCCATTTCTGAACATATTGGAGAGCAGTGTCACTCTTTTTACAGAAGAGCTTAATGTACTTATCGGCAAGCTCAGGATAGTATAGGGTCATCTTAAGGTAGGTAGTAGCCACGTCTCCACTAGCATTACCCTGAGTTGCGTGAGACCAGTCTAAAATATATGCACCTGTGTCATTAATTATTATATTTGAGGGAAGAAAGTCACCATGACATAGTTTTGTATGCTTGGGCATGCTGTCTAAGCGCATTAACAACTCATATTTCGTAGTGGCATCTATATCCTTAACACTTTGTATTCTGTCTATCAATTTATCCTTCAGCTTATTTAGCATTGGAGATGTTTTAGTATGCATTTCTATCTGCAAATCAACAAATAGTTCTAATAACTCATCATTTTTTTCCGGATTATCATTAATAATATGATCAAGAGTCTGGCCAGGAATATAATCCATGGTAATACTCCAACAACCGTCAATGTTACCAACTGATAGTATTTTAGGTATTTTCAGCCCAGTTTCCTCAACTCGGGATTGATTTAGGGCTTCATTTAAAATTAGAGACTTTGAATAACCCTCTTCAAATACTTTAATTACAGTATCTTCATAATGATATATAGTTTTGTTTTCTCTTGTGGCTAATATATGATCCAGCTTCATAGTAAAATCCCCTTTCAACTATTATGAATTAATATAGCTTCTGCAAAGTTCCTTGTAGCAATAGTATAACAGATAAAGAACTAGTCTCCATAATAAGCCCTGATATACATTTCCTTTATTTCGCTCATCAATGGATATCTTGGATTAGCACCAGTACACTGGTCATCAAAAGCCTGTTCAACCATTTCATCTAATGATGCTAGATAAGTCTTTTCGTCAATACCATAGTCCTGGATAGATTTCTTAATGTCAATACTTTCCTTAAGCTTTCCTATGGCTAATAGCAGATTGTTGAAGGTGTCCATATCGTCTTTTCCGCTTACACCTATGAAGTTAGCTACGTCAACATAACGTTCTAGGATATTAGGATATTCATATTGTGAGAAAGCCCCCATCTTCGTTGGACGTTCAGAGATGTTGAATTTCATTACTTCTTCTATCAATAATGCATTTGCTATACCATGGGGTAGATTATGGAATGCACCCAGTTTATGTGCCATTGAATGACAGACACCAAGAAATGCATTAGCAAAAGCCATGCCTGATATTGTTGAGGCATTAGCCATTTTCTCTCTTGCCTTGACATTGGTCCCATCCTCGTAAGCTGTTGGTAAGAACATGAAAATGTTTTTAAGTGCCTTTAATGCCAAACCATCAGTATAATCAGATGCCAACATGGAGGCATAAGCCTCAAGGGCGTGGGTCATGGCATCAATTCCAGAAGCTGCGGTTAAGCCCTTAGGCTGTGTCATCATATTATCAGTATCTATAATCGCCATATTAGGAAGTAATTCATAGTCAGCCAGTGGGTATTTCACACCCGTGGAATCATCGGTTATAACTGCAAAGGGTGTTACCTCAGAGCCTGTGCCAGAGGAGGTGGGAATTGCAACAAAGTAAGCCTTTTCACCCATTTTAGGAAAGGTGTATATTCTTTTGCGAATATCCATAAAGCGCATAGCCATATC
>CAZDWP010000301.1:0-2902 GCA_964508985.1 uncultured Herbinix sp.
CGTTGGATAAAGTATGAAGTAAAGCAGGAGGGTCCTAATAGAATTTATGACCCTTAATCTAAAATACTACTTACATTCCAACTCATAATTCAAAAATCACATCATTAAACAAAATGCTTTAAGAGTCATTTCCGAAAGTGACCTCAAAACAATAAAAAACAATCTAATTGTATCCAAAGAAGAAATAAAAATAATATATTTACAAAAGCGTTCAGTTTTATTTACTTAAGGGGGAAATCGCAATACACGAGAATAGGATAACACGCACCTAGAAGTTTAATTATGAACTATTTTTTCTACATAGCTGTCTTTAATGCATTCTTCTTTAGTCTTCTTCTATTTCAGAAGAAATCGAGAATGATTCACGACAATATACTCATTGTTTGGTTAGTCTATCTTGGTTTATTCATTGGTAGCTATTCGCTGTACTCTCACGAACTATTTACTCAGTTTAATATACTCTCTTCCAGTTTTATTTCGTTATTTATGTTGCAGGGAATCTTTTTATATCTGTATGCCTCAAAGCTGGTATCAAAACAAAATAGATTCAATAAAAAGACCCTTCTGCATTTACTACCTTTCGCAGCATTTAATTTATACCTTCTTGTAGCATCCTTTTTCCCAGATATCGCTCACGAGATAAGGATAGAAAACGTGCATACAAATATGCATCATCCGCTCTTGTTCCAGCTATTTTTGATAATAACACTACTATCTGGACCGTTTTATTTTATTCTTACCCTAAGACTCTTTAAAAAGCACGATATCAATATTTTCAACAATTTTTCTTCAATAGACACTATTAATCTCGAATGGTTACGTAAACTGGTCATTATTTTTGGGGTTATATGGACAGTGTTGATTATCATCACGGTGATTCATCATATATTTAATCTGTTTTCAATGGTTTTCTGTACCGACAGCCTATTCTTAACTTTGTCTGTATTTGTTATTCTAATTGGTTATTTTGGATTAAAACAGAAAGTGATTTTTGAAAACGAATTAGAAGAACCTTTGGTTTTGGAGGAAGAGAAGTTGAAATATTCAGGCTCTACTTTAAAAGATGATGAAGCTTCTGAATACGCTGAAAAATTAATCGAGTATATGCGATTAGAAAAACCTTATTTAAATCCAGATTTAACGCTCACCAAACTCGCATCCGATATCGACATATCAACACACCATTTATCTCAAATTATTAATGAGCAGTTTAAACTAAATTTCTTCGAATACATTAATCAATTCAGGGTTGAAGAGGTGAAATCAAGAATTATCGATCCAAAATTTGAACCCTACTCCTTACTTGGTATTGCTTTTGATTCTGGGTTTAACTCCAAATCGTCTTTCAACAGAATATTCAAAAAGTTTACCAATCAAACACCTTCTCAATTCAAATCTGCCGTATCAGATAAATAACTTTTACACTCTTCTTAGTTTCTAAGTCCTATCTTATAAAGTACTCCCACTAGGAGGTTTAATACACGTCTCACTTTATAAAGTGGGGCGATTGACCCATGTTTATGTACTACATTTGCCAGTGAAAATAAATTATAAACAAATTATGGAGGAACAATTATGAAGAATAAATACTCGGAATTTTTAAAAGAAACAATGGAAAATATAGGGGAATACGGAAAAGTAAACCCTGAATTAATGGGTGCATTTTCTAATATGCATCGCATAGGTATTCAATCGGGGGCGTTATCAACAAAACACAAAGCATTGATTGCGCTTGGCATTTCAATAAGTGTAAGGTGTGATGGATGTATTGCCATGCATACCAGTGAAGCGTTGCAAAATGGTGCTTCTACAGATGAAGTTGTTGAAACAATTGGCACGGCAATATATATGGGTGGAGGACCCTCTGTAGTATTTGGAGCAAAAGCCTATGAAATGCTCAAAGAATTTAAAGAAAGTAAATAATAGAATTTATCATTAACCACTATAACATTAAATATTATGGAATTAAAAAGTAGATTATCACAACAAAACCTTAATAAAGGCAATAAGAAAACAAAGTTTATCAAAGCAAAAGTAGTTGCATTGGCGCTATTTGGGTTGTTATTAATAAATACATTAAGCGCATTTGCACATTGCGATTCGTATGATGGTCCAGTAATAAAAGAGGCTCAGGAAGCACTTCTTACAAATAACGTAAACTTGGTGCTCAAGTGGGTAGATGCTGCAGATGAAGCAGAAATTACTGCTTTGTTCAACAAAACTTACAAACTTAGAAATGGAGACAATGAGATTTATACAATTGTAGAAAAACATTTTCTTGAAACATTGGTTAGATTACACCGTGCAACAGAAGGAGTAGGTTATACAGGATTGAAACCTGCAGGAAGTGCTTCTCCAATAGTAATAATGGCTGACAAATCAATTGAGGACAAAGATATTGACAACTTGGTATCGAGTTTTATAGCTCACATTGAGAAAGTAGTCCGTGAAAAATATAAAGAAGTAGAAGAACTGAATCTAGTTAAAAACGAATCGGTAGAAAAAGGAAGAGCTTATGTTGCGGCATATGTTGATTATACGCATACCTTAGAGGAGATTCATGGAATTGTTGACCATGGACCAGGAGCTCACGAACATTAAAAGTAAGAATTAAGTAATCTATTCTCTAAAATAAAAAAGTTTCCACTGCATTAGCAATGGAAACTTTTTTTATAAGCCCAATTCCCCATACAAAACTCAACATTCAACTTTAGCTTTTTCACACAAATATTTTCGTTGCCATCTTTTAGCGTTAAGAAGCTGAGAATTGTTCTGTTTGCTACTACAACTTTTTCATCAATATAAGGAGTTAGGGTGTAAGTCTTCAAATAAACTCCGTCTCTATAGGTATTATATCCAAAGACTCTCTATCTATTTCCTCAAAAACATCAGACAGGTACAC
>CAZDWP010000302.1:0-2885 GCA_964508985.1 uncultured Herbinix sp.
GATATGTAGGTTTGGGGATTATTTGTTTGTCAGAAAAGTAGGTGCAAACATTTGACTGGAAAATTAAGTTTATTTGTGGATTTTATTATGATATAATAATTTAAATTGACAAACAGCTATTTTCACAGAACAAGTTAAATTGATTGGAGGAATATACGTGGTAACTATAAGAAATATTAAAATCGAGGATATAAAGACAATATTAAGTTGGAATGAAGTAACCGAAGCCTTTTTAAAGCAATGGTCTAATTTTACTTATCCATTAACAGAAGAACAGTATATAGAAAGAATAAACTCAGAAGATTTTTATGTGTTTTCAATAGATAATGACGGAACACTTGTAGGATCAATACAGATATTTAAAATAAATAAAGAGAACAGAACTGCAAGAGTGGGATGTTATCTCATTAATCCTCAAATACGTGGCAATGGAATTGGAACGAGAGCTCTAGAATTATTATCAAATTACGCTTTCAAGGAAATGGGGTTAGATATACTTGAATTGGGTGTTTTTGATTATAATATTGGAGCAATAAGATGTTATCAAAATGCGGGATTTATAAAAACAGGTGAATATCAACATCCTATGGGGTGGACAGGGTATAATATGTCGAAGAGCCGTTTAGGAGCTTAACCTCGGTACTCTTATCTTTTTTTATGTCAGAAAAGCAAGTATACATAAATTGTTGGAAAATTTTATACAATATGTTATTATTATACTATAATTTACATTCGAACCAGAATTTAGAGAGGTAGCATTATGAACGATTTTTATGATGTAGTTAATTCGAGACGAACAATTAGAGATTTTGAAAACGAGTCCATAGATGATGAAGTCATTGAAAGAATTATTTCGGCAGGAATGAAAGCACCTACTAATGACCACATGAGAGATTGGCATTTCATTGTTATTAAGAATAAGGATACCGTCGCTAAATTAATTAATAAAATACCAGAGCATATATCTGATGAGGAAGTTAATTTAATATTACGAGACTGGAACTTAGATGATACTTGTCAACAAAATGCCTACAAAGATGCAATTCCAAAGCAGTATCAAATGTTAGTAGAGGCAGCTTGTGTGATTATACCATTGTTTAAGCAAAAGACGGATATATTGCATCCTGAAAATCTTTCTCACTTGAATGGCTTTGCGTCCATTTGGTGCTGTCTCGAGAATATGTTTCTAGCAGTAACGGCTGAGGGGTATGCATCAGCTTTACGTATACCTTTAGGAGATGAGGGAGACTGGGCAAGAAAAGTTTTGAATTTCCCAGAGGATTACCTTATGCCGTGTTTTATAGCGGTGGGAAAAGCGAGTACAAATACTTCATGTGTGGAGCAAAAAAAATACTCTATTACTGAAAGAATACATAAGGATGTTTGGTAGTTGATTGGAACGCTAGATTATAAATAAAAGGGGTACAATTATGAGAATGCACGATAAATGCTTACCATGTGTAATAAACCAAGTAATCAAGGTAGCAAATATCACCGGAGTTAATACTAAGGAAGAGCTATTGAGAGAAGTTTTTACTTATCTAAGTAAAGCGAATTATAATGCAGACACCCCGGAAATCGTAGGTGATATTTTCACCATGATAAAACGACATACGAATAATCCAGACCCATATAAGGAAACCAGGAATTACTACAACACTATGTTCTTGAATTTGATACCGGAATATGAGAGGAAGATTGAGCAGGCTGAAAATTCATTTATGTTGGCAATTCGATATGCTATTGTTGGGAATATTATTGACTTCGGTCCTGTACATAATACGTTATTAGAAGAAGTTAATGATTGCTTTGAAAACGTGGAGTTATTAGAATTAGCAATTGATGATACGCAATTGCTATTGAATGATGTTAAAAATGCAGAAACCTTGTTATATTTAGGCGATAATTGTGGAGAAATCTGTTTGGATAAGCTCCTTTTAAAGAAAATCAAAGAACTGAATCCTAATATTAAACTACTATTTGGAGTACGTGGGAAACCGGTGATTAATGATTCGATAACTGAAGACGCATATTTTGTAGGCATTGATAAATACGCAGAGGTTGTAGATAATGGAGATGGTTCCCTTGGGACTGTCCTTAATCGAACAAGTCCTACATTCAAAAATGTTTATAAAAATGCTGATGTAGTAATTGCTAAAGGACAAGCAAACTATGAATGTTTGAGTGAAGAAGATAAGAATATCTATTTCCTCCTGATGACCAAATGTGATGTTATAGCAAATGATATTGGTGTTGAGGAAAAGAAAATGATCTGTATGAAAAATAAAACATGAGGAGAATCCTATGGGGAACTGTAGTATGAGTGATTCAGAATTAGAAGAATATCTATTTAGAGAAGAACAGCAAACCTTTCAGGGCTGGGATTTTAGTTATTTGGATGGAAGATGGACAGGTGAAAGCCTTTCTTGGGATTATATTCAGACTGTAAATAAGTACAGGCATAATACTGATGTCTTATTGGACATGGGTACAGGTGTATATTTTGCAAAGCAATGCGTATGGGAATTCCCTGATTTTTCAGTAGATAGATGCTTTGAAGAGTTAAAGGAAATAGGATCTGAGATAGATAAAGTAGGCTATATATCTAACAGAGAGCACCGCTTTATGATAGCAGCAAGAAAAAATATATAATTATATGCAAATACTTATTCTACAAGGAGAGTTGTAATGGGAGCAGTTGCAAGATTAATAAAGCATAATGAATTGAGTGAATTATTGGGCCTTTATAGACAGCTGCATCCTGATGATCCTGATGTTTCTGATGATAAGATGTTAATGGAAATATGGGGTGCAATATATAATGACCCAAATCTCTATTATATAGTGGTTGAAGTTGACGGAGAAATAGTTTCTTCATGCAATAT
>CAZDWP010000303.1:0-1608 GCA_964508985.1 uncultured Herbinix sp.
TTCTGCCTGCACATCATAATAGCCGGTCCATACAATCCAATCTGAAAGAATTTGCTGTTTTGTATATCCTTTGATATTGATGTTATACTTTTTTCTCTTGAATTCTGCTAAACCGTTTACACCAATAAAGCAAGAGATAATTATTGCCATTGATAGTATCAATGAAATGATAATGTTACCTATAGTTTTAGTCCTTGATTCATTCATCTTTATACACCTTTCATAACTCTTAAGTCGTTCCTTCTTATTATCTATATATCCTAAAATACGTTAGTTTCAGTTGCTCTACCACATCTTACCTGTCGCTGGTTGATAATTAAATCCTCTGCTCCACATATAGGTGTTAAATGTTTGCTGTTGAATCTGCAGCATACTGTTATGTGCCGCCATATTTAAAGCCACATTAGTTTTACCATTTCCATCATTGCCTGTTCCTTGGTCTGCTTTTGCTGCCACCTTTGCCTGCTCAATCTTCTTAACACTATCACGGATTTCTTTCTTTTGGTCTTTTGTTCCGAACCTATATTGTGACCGCAGGCAAACCCATAGCCCCGGTGCGGTTGCTATATCCTCCCTATCTTCCTTAGAAAGGTTCTTCCATAGCTCCTTAACCTGCTTTTTAACACTATCAACAGTTTTTTTGCTTATCTTATCAGGAGATGCTTTGGGAGTCTTTTGTAATAGCTTAGAATATGCAATGATTTCACTATATGCCTGCAAAGACATTTCTGTTAGCGGGGGAGTTCCCTTTTTAACTACTTTTCCACGCTTGTCTAAAGCCGTCTTAATAATTTTTACCGCTGGATCGGTCTGATCTGTATCATCAAGCCATTCCTTTATACTCTCTTCAAGACTGCCTCGAAGCTTTTCCATGTCCTTTTTCTTAGCTTTCATTATAGACTTTACAAAAATCTGATATTCATCATAAGCCTTCAATTCCTCCTTGGAAAGGTGTCTCCATCCGCTCTTAAGCTCCTTAAGTATTGTATCCTCCTGGCTCTTAGTTAATGGTGCACCAAGTGCGAATTCTAGTACAAACATAAATCCCTCTGCATTTTTATCAATGTTTTTAGCCACATCAATAGTATAATCAACCTTTGGTGCAATCGATGTCGATCCGGAAGCCATAGAGCTTATAAACCCTTCCATAATACTTTGACCGCGTATCTGGTAATAATCTGCTGATGGAGCAAAATATGAAAACCATATAGCTTGACCCATTTCCTTAACAACAAGACCCAATCCAAGATGCTTTTTATTATCAATTTTATCGGATAGATCAAATACCACTTCTTCGTCCATAGCCATAGGATCAAATAAACCGCGCCAATTAGACGCTTTAATATTTAGGTTAACGCTTTTTACGGCTGATATAAAGCTACTTGCTAATTGTTTCGGAGTCTTTTGTTTTTCGTAGGGAAGCATTACCATCATCAATTCCTCGTTACTTTTAGCATTTTCTATCACTATCATAGAGTCATCAGCAGTAACCTTCCATCCACTTGGATAATGAAAGGAATAGCTTTTGTCATCTGCCACATATTTGCTCCAAATCTTAGCGGCATCTGCATAAGTAACATTTGAAAGCATAAGTGTTACTAATAATAA
>CAZDWP010000303.1:1708-2876 GCA_964508985.1 uncultured Herbinix sp.
GATATTGAAGCAACACCGGAAATATCATGTTTATAGTGCAAAACATTTGCAACCGCATATCCTCCCCAGCTGTGGCCAAAAAGCATAATAGGTAGATTATCATATTCCGGCTGAGTATCGATATATGTAAGTGCTGCATCTAAATCAATCAGTGCTTGGGGAAACCCTTTGGTTGTCTTTCCCTCGCTATCATAGCTCCCTGCTACATCATAGGTAAAAACCCTCCAGCCTTGATCTATAAAATATGTAATCTGAGGCAGATAGCTGTCTGCTCCTCCTCCAAGTCCATGCGCTAGCACCACAAGCCCCAGGTCCTGGCTCGCACCATATACATATCCTTGCAGGCGATTTTTACCTGAGTTGAAGCTCACCAAATCTCTAGGATACTCTAGCTCAACATCCTTATATAGCAACTCCGCTGTTATCGTTTCATCCTGTCTATCATATCTAGGAAATTGCCCATCATAAGTAAACTTTACCACTATCATAGATACTATTGAAAAAACTAGAACCAATCCGATAATACTCAGACCGATAACTTTTATTGTTTTTTTAGGCTTTTTTTGCTCTTGCTTCATTTAAACTTTTCTCCTCTAATAATCTAGCTTTTTTTTTATTTCCTTAAGTCCTTCTACTACCATTTCAATTAAATTACAGGCCTTATTTCTCGCCCTCCTCTATATCAATCAGTTAATTCCAAGACAATATCTTTATCTAATTCATCAGCAATAATCAGGAGATCTATATCACTTTCCGCAGTATCCTCTCCTCTAGAACAACTTCCAAACAATATAATTTTTCTGGTATACGTTTTTAATTTATCTACTAGCGGTTTTGGTTATCGAATATTCTAAATGACTTTATAAGTGGGCTATTTCTATCCACTGCATATATAATAGAATTCCCCACATGTTTGCTATCTGTTATGTTGTCAAGTTGTTTTAAATATTGGTAATTTTGTACTTAGTTTTATAATACTCTTTCATGGTTCCTGTGTCAATAAATTCACAAAGAGAAGATGGGAAGACATGAGGACGTATCATCCCCATGTCTTCCCATCTTCTTTCGTCACCCCTTGTTGCTCCTTGCTTAGCTTATGTATTAATTACCTATTATAATTTCATTCTTAATTGCTCTATTTATATCTTCCTTTGTAATGATGGAATAA
>CAZDWP010000304.1:0-2870 GCA_964508985.1 uncultured Herbinix sp.
AAGTTATCCTGAGTCATGATTCCCATTTGCGTTCTTAAGCTCTCAATGGATACATCCTTGACATTATGCCCATCGATATATACATACCCTTGCTGAACATCATAGAAGCGACTTATTAAGTTAACTACAGTGGTTTTACCAGCTCCCGTGGGTCCAACTAGGGCTATGGTTTCTCCAGGCTTTACCTTAAAGCTTACATCATTTAGTACCTGTGTGTCCTTTTCATATGAAAATGACACATGATCAAAGGTTACCTCTCCTTTGATAACCGGCATATCGGAAACATTCCCGGCATCGGTAATCTCAGGCTTAGTATCTAGTATATCGAATACTCTTTCGGCACCAGATATATTAGTTATAAGCTTGTTATAAAAATTACTGAGATTCATGATAGGCCGCCAGAACATTCCGATGAAGATACCAAAGGATATTAGTGTTCCTACACTGTCTACATCGATACCCATAAGCTTTATCGCTACATAGTACATGGCGATTGTCCCAAGACTCCAGCTGATATCTATTACAGAGAAGAAGGCATCGTTTAATATAATCGCATGCATATAGGAGCCTCGATGCTCTGCAAGAAGTTGGTCAAAATCCTCCTCAGTTTCCTTTTCTGCTGTATAGCTTTGAATAATTCTCATACCAGACAGATCCTCATGTATAAAAGCGTTAAGGTTGGAGCTTTTCTTTCTGTGAAGGCGCCATCTTAGATGTGACCTTGTCTCAATAAACCAAAGACCGCCTAACATCAGTGGGAGACTTACCAAGGAAGCCAATGCCAGACGCCAGTTCTTAATCAGCATTATGATTACTACAGCACATATGGTTACAAAGTCGGGTATTAATGTCTTGACACTTTCAGAAAGTACATCCTTTAGTGAGTTGACATCACCTATTACCCTTGCAAGTATTTTTCCAGTTGGTCTACTATCAAAGAAGTTAAAGCTAAGCTTTTGTATATGAGTATATAACTCCTGCCTTATTCTAAGTAGAACATCATTTGACATCTTCGCCATTAGGTACATTCTTAATTTTATCAAGACGATAAAGACCAGATTTATTCCTATAGCAAAGCCAATTAGGACAAGCAAGCCCTCTACATCCTTGTTTGCAATATGAACGTCAATTGCCCATTCAATTAACAAAGGGTTTATAATAGAAATAGCTACCGTTACCAGCATTATCAGTATAACAATCGTTATAGTTACGCGGTATGTCAAAAGGTAACGGAATAATCGTATCATTGTTGTTTTTTTATCGACTGAACTCATTTGTTCGTCATCTTTAATTGCATTTATTGACATCGTAATCCTCCATTCTGAAGTAAAACCGTGAATTTGGGCCTGGGCCCAAATTTACCGTATGAAAATTCTTGATTTTTCATACTACCTCCTTACCATCAGAGCCGGTACGGGCTAGGGTGTTATTTGACAGATGCTCTCCATATTGGGCCAAATAGGTCTGATAGTAGTATCCCTTTTCCATAAGGAGTGTTTCATGGGTTCCCCGCTCGGCGATTTTCCCATCCTCCAGGATGATAATTTCATCTGCATTTCTTACAGCCGATATTCTATGGGCAATAATAATCTTTGTGGCATTTATCTGAGAAAGAGCTTTTTGAATAGTATGTTCAGTCTCCATATCAAGCGCTGAGGTTGAGTCATCCAGAATCAAGATAGGTGTCTTCTTAGCCAATGCTCTGGCAATGCTGATTCTTTGCTTCTGCCCACCTGATAAGCCAACTCCTCGTTCACCAATAATTGTTTCATAGCCATCATCCATCTTGTTGATGAACTCACTGGCCTGAGAATAATTAGCCGCCTCCTGAATTTCTTCATGCTTTATTAATGGCCTTTTGCCCATTTTTACATTTTCGCTTATGGTGTCTGAGAATAAGAACACATCCTGCATAACTAGCGACATATTACTTCTCAATTGTTTTAATGACATATTCTTTATATTTACACCGTCAAGGCGAATTTCACCCTCAGAAACATCATAAAACCTCTGTAGTAAATTAATTATCGAGGTCTTACCAGTTCCGGTTGCACCCATAATACCTATGGTTTTGCCGGCGCCCAAATCAAAACTAATATCAGAGAGAATATTAGTATCCTTAATATCAAGGGATACATGATCAAACGCTATAGACCCTTTGACTTCATCAAGAAGGATAGGATCTTCATGCTCAATTATTACTGGCTTCTCTTCGAATATCTTCTTAATCCTCTTATAGGATGCAAATGCGGCAGCCAAATCATTTGATAGCCAACCCAGCATTTCCATAGGCCAAACAATATTCATAGAATATTCGGTAAAGGCTCCCAAGGTACCAAGAGAAATATCTCCATTTATAACCTGACGTCCCCCGATAAAAATTACTACCATGGGTAACAGCTTGGTAATCAGCTGAAAATATGGATAGAGCTTTATAAAGACCTTAGATTGCTTCATGTTAAGCTCATAATATTGCTTGTTATGAGATAAGAATTTATTAATCTCAAACTTTTCTCTGGCAAAAGATTTAACGGTACGAACTCCAGATAAGTTCTCCTGTGCAACAGTATTTAGCTGAGCGTTTTGCTCACTGATTTTCTCATATATCTTTCCCAGCTTGTTTTCCATCAAGATGGCAAGGCCCGCTACGATTGGTAATACAACAGTAGGTATTATGGCCAAGCTAGGACTTAGACGGTACATAAAAAACAGGGCGATAGCGGTATGAACGACTACCTCGATGATTAACATGCTTACATATCCAAGAGCAGCCCAGATTCTATCTACATCATCCTTAACTCTGGACATTAATTCACCTGTATTGTTTTCATCAAAAAAGCTTGTGGATAAGCCCTGTATATGGACAAATA
>CAZDWP010000305.1:0-2838 GCA_964508985.1 uncultured Herbinix sp.
ATTATATTGTAACAGCTACTACAGTGGGTCTTAACATAGAATTTCTTATCGATTCTATCTACCAGATAATCCATTCTATTTGCCTCTGGACTACATTTATTGCAGCTATCAGTTGTGGAATGTAGACATTGAACAGACACCATAACCGGTAGATATCCATACACCATGAGCTCACAGTCCTCTAAGCCTAAAGTATTTAGCTCATACTCATTAAGCTCTACGGGCGCTGTAAACCGATCTATGCCCTTCTCTTTCCAGAAGAGCTTGGCATTCTTGTTAAACACATACATATTATGATTTAATCGAAGCTCCTTATGCTTATCGCTAGCGGAGAGAATGCTGTGAAGAAGCTTAGCCCCTTCAAAATTCTTTATTATAAAGCCACTAACCTCGTCATAATTCATTAATGTAACTATATCCTTACTAAGTCTTTCATATACCCTAAGCCTTAAGATATGTGGCAAAAGTATATAAAATGCCTTATCAGCATCGTATGATAGCTTTGACATCTCTATAATTTGCTGTAGAGTAAAGCTTTCGTAATCTACATAAATAGCTGAAATCTCAGGATATGATAGAGTTACTGTAAATTGTTCATTAGTAGTAACAGCTACACTTATTTTATTACCATTGCTTATAGAACTCTCATCGTTAGTATCTTCAATTAGTATACTATCTCCGTCTAGAGTTTTCCCTAAATCCTCTCTTCTTCTATGATAAGAGCCAATTACTGCCTTAGAAAGCAGGGCAATAGCTTCCCTTCTTATCTCATTTAACCATGCTACGGGAACAAATATATTACTATCAGCTTCCACTATAAGCTCATCAAAGGTAAATAGTGTATCACCAAGCTTATCAATAGATGCACTTAGCTTCTCCTTTGTCACAGGTTGCTTTATGGCCGCTTCTACAGCATTATGATAGGCTGTTACAGCTACATCACCAAGCTTAAGTGTAAGCTGTAAGCTCTCACCGATCCTTGCATGCAAATAACCCGTAATATCTTGCTTTGTGTCCTTCTTAATATATTTATCCCCTATATAACCAAGCAAAGCATTGTTCCTAGTCCTATATACCATATCTCCTATTCTAATATCCGGTCCAGCCACTTTAGCCTTGCTATTGTGATGCTCATTCTTATTCTTATAAGGAATGATACCCACTCTTGTCCTAAGAATATCCTTCCTTGGCGTATCATTCTTTACTGTAAACTCATATAAGGGTTTGTTCTCCTTATTCCTAATCTCAATAATATCCTGAGCATTAATATCCTCACTAAGGGTAATATCGGCACATCCCTTTGAGAACTGAGCTACTTTACCTACAGGTACACCGCTATGATTTGGCCTAATTGTGGACATCATGGTTTTTCCATTGTATGTTCTCCCATAGCCCTGTGAAAATCCACCCCGGTTATACAGGTCCATAAGATCCAGCATATCCTTTTTATATTCATCTTGCTCCAGGTAGTAAAGGAAGACCTCCTTGCCTTTGGAGAGATATAAATCAAGGTATTTTCTATATACTGATGTAACACCAGCGGCATATTCGGGACTCTTCATCCTTCCTTCAATCTTAAAGGAACTTACACCTGCCTCAATCAAATCCGGAATCAAAGCAACAGTATTGATATCCTTTGGACTTAACAAATAGGATTCGTCCTTAGAGGATATCTGCTTATCCTCTGAGAAGAATCGATAGGGCATCCTGCAAGGCTGTGCACATCTACCTCTATTTCCGGATCTACCTCCAATCATACTACTCATAAGACATTGCCCCGAATAGCAATAGCAAAGAGCTCCATGGACAAATGTTTCAATCTCCATATCAGTATTGTCGCTTAGATTTTTTATTTCCTTAAATGATAACTCTCTAGCAGTTACCAATCTAGTAACCCCCATGTCCTTTAATAAATTAGCACCCTCTGCCATCGTAATGGTGGTCTGTGTACTAGCATGGATAGGAAGCTCGGGAAAATGCCTGTGAATAAAACGCATAACCCCTACATCCTGCACAATTACAGCATCCAATCCTGCCAGGTAATATTTTTCCAAATAATCATAAAGCAGACTCTGTCTCTCCTCTTCCTTAACCAGAGTATTAACAGTCAGGTAGAGTCTTTTATCCCTAAGATGCGCTTCCTCTATAGCCCTTAATAGAGCGTCCTCATCGGGATTATCCGCAAATGCTCTAGCCCCAAATCTGCTTCCACCCATATATACGGCATCACAGCCCGCATTCATGGCCGCCCTCATGCTTTCATATGAACCAGCAGGAGCCAGTATCTCAATCTTCTTCATATATACCTCTTTCTATCGGTAGAAGTAACGGGTACCAGTTACTTCTACCAAAAAAGCTGCCCACAGGATACTTGCTTACCTTTAGGTAGGGTATGTATCACTTTTTTGGACAGCTATAACAATCTGAATTATCGTTTTCTTTCCACATCCTGTAGTTCTGTTTCGAGGCGGACAATTTTCTTCTGGTACTCGTTCATCTGATCTTTTTGTGTCTCGACTTCCTTCTCGGCTGAGTGAAGCTTTGTCTGAGCTGCTATAAGCTCATGTTTCAAGTCAAAGATTTCATTGCTTTTCTGGTTATTCTCATCCTCTAGCTCTTTGACCTTCTCTTTAGCCTTATGGTAATCGTCTGCTATATTAATCTGGATTAGGATGTTTCTTAAATCTGAATCCAAGAATTTGTAAGCATCCCTGCTTCGGAACTCATTATGCTTGCTGTTGATATATGAAGCGACCCTTTGCAAGTACTCCTCGCTCTCATATCCACTTAACGTATATCTTTTGTTATTGATGATAACCTCAATATCGTTAAACTTAT
>CAZDWP010000306.1:0-2836 GCA_964508985.1 uncultured Herbinix sp.
TAAAAGAAGCACAAAATAATGCGGAAAATGATATTAAGGAAGCTGTACGCCGTGGCGATCTTATATTAGAGGAAGCTAGAGAGGAAGCTGAAAAGGAAGTACAGCTTCTAATAGAAATGGCGAAAACCAAGGAAGAGGAAGCAATAGACCTGGTTATCTCCAATGTCGTATGACATAAGAAAGAAGCATAAAATGAGGCAAAGGAGGTGTATTTGTTATGGCATTGCTGCCAATGCAGCGGATATATATTTATGCTCTAAAAAAAGATAGAAAGCAAATTCTTGAGCTGCTACAACGACGCGGAGTAGTAGAAGTAAGAAGCATGCTGAAAGAGGATAAGGTTTTTAATAAATCCGATGCTTCAGTCGTAACTCAAAGCTTGGAAAAAAACATTTCCATAGCAACTGAAAGCTTAGGTATCCTTAACAATTATGTTAAGGAAAATAAATCAATACTTTCGGCATTATCAGGAAGACAAGAGTTGACCGTGGAGGATTATGATTCCTTTAAGGTGAAGTACAAGCCTGTGGTTGATAAAGCAAAACGAATTATAGAACTGTCGAAAATCATAGCAGAAAATAAAGCTGATGTATTTAGACTTCAAACACAGATTGAAATTCTTGCACCTTGGATAAATCTTGATATACCCTTGAACTTTAAAGGTACTAAGCAAACCACTGGATTTATCGGTACTTTACCAAAGCCCTGGACTCTGGAGGAGATTTACGAAAAGCTGGCAGATTACATGCCACTTGATGTGGATATTATCAGCTCCACCAAAGAACAGACATGTGTATTTGTATTGTGTACCAATGATAACAAGGACAAGGTTTATGAGATTTTACGTGGGTTGGAATTTACACTTCCACCTCTGTCAAGTGATAAATCACCGGCAGAGCAATTAGATTTATTAAAACAGCAGATAGATATGGCTAATAGTAATATCGTTGTTGCCACGGAGGAAATGGAATCCTATGCTATGGATCGTAATGAGCTTAAATTCTTACAAGATTACGATACCATGAGATTGGAGAAATACGAGGTTATTGGTACGCTTCTTCAATCTAAAAATGTATTTATAATCTCAGGATTTATAGCTGAAAAGGATATTAAGGCTATAGAAGAGGAGTTGACCTCTAGTTTTGATTTGGCTTTTGAGACTACAGAGCCAAGAAAGAGGGATGATGTACCCATACTTTATAAGAACAACGGATTCAGTGAACCCTTAGAGGGTACGGTTAATTCCTATAGCCCGCCCGGTAGAGGGGAGATGGATCCTACCACGGTAATGTCCTTATTCTACTATGCCTTATTCGGACTGATGCTGTCTGACGCAGGCTATGGATTCATAATAGCAGCAGTTTGTGCATTTGGACTAATCAAATTTAAAAAAACCATAGAAAAACCTATGAAGAACACCTTGAAGATGTATATGTTCTGTGGTATTGCCACAATATTCTGGGGAATAATATTTAGCAGCTATTTTGGTGATATCTTTGATGTGGTCGGCAAAACCTTCTTCGGAGTAACAGATTTACCGATAATACCTCCTGTATGGTTTTACCCTGTAGAAAAGCCTATGCTTATGCTAACATTTTCAATGGCTATCGGCATAGTTCATCTTTTAACAGGTCTAGCTATGAAGGGTTATCAGATGGCAAAGCAAAAGGAATATATGGGTATTATATATGATGTAGTGTTCTGGTATGTTCTTTTGTTAAGTGGTGTTGTTATTCTATTATCCAGTGAAATGGTAACAAATATCTTAGGTATCAATGTTAATTTATCGGATGTAGTAATTGATATCGCGAAGATAGCTGCCCTGGTATCAGCTCTTGGAATTATACTTACCAATGGCAGGGAATCCAAGAACCCCTTCAAGCGCATCTTAAAAGGTTTATATGCCTTGTATGGTATATCAGGTTATCTTAGTGACATATTATCTTATTCAAGACTACTGGCATTGGGACTTGCAACAGGAATAATAGGTACTGTTGTTAACCAGATGGCAGCCATGACAGCAGGTGGAGCCTTGGGTCCGATATTTTTTACTATAATAGTAATAATAGGACATGCTCTAAATCTAGGGATTAATGCTCTGGGAGCATATGTCCATACAAACCGTCTCCAGTACGTGGAGTTCTTCGGTAAGTTTTATGAGGGCGGCGGAAAGGTATTTAAGCCCTTTGGAATAAATACAAAATATTATAGAATCAAGGAGAGTACGAAATATGGAAACATTAAATAATTACGGTATTGTATTAGCATTATTAGGTGCAGCATTAGCAGCATTAGTTCCTGGAATGGCTTCTGCGAAAGCAGTAAGTATGGGAGGTATTGCAGGAGCAGGTGTTATCGCAGAGGATCCTTCTCTGTTCGGTAAGGTTCTTATTCTACAGCTACTTCCAGGTACACAGGGTATATATGGACTTATAATTGCCTTCATAACCTTTTCTCAAATTGGTGTATTAGGTGGAAGCAGTGATATCTCTTTTGTAAAGGGTGCTCTTTATTTTGCCGCTTGTTTGCCAATGATTATTGTTGGTTATACCTCAGCTATCAGACAGGCTAATGCTTCTGTGGCAAGTATAGGTACTGTAGCAAAGAAACCAGATCAATTTGGTAAGGCAATGATATTCCCAGCGATGGTTGAGACCTATGCTATATTGGCAGTTCTTATTTCTATATTGGCAGTAAGCGGAGTAACAGGACTAAACATATAAGAAAACACATAACTATATTTTTGCGTAATAAATATTTGCCGCTGAAGCGGCATATGGAGGTTTAAATGACTGGATTAGAAAAGATTATTAAGGCAATTGAAGCAGATGCCCAA
>CAZDWP010000307.1:0-2829 GCA_964508985.1 uncultured Herbinix sp.
CAAGATATAACCCATGATATGCCTGTTCATCCTTATGATGATGCGGTGAGGCTATATCAGGACAAGTTCTTGGACAAAGATAAATACGTTAATTATAGGCTTGAGATTGGCATGCATTCAGGTACTCATATTGACACACCGATGCATTTGACCGATAGGGAGACATATATCAGTGAAATGTCCATAGATAGATTTATTGGCAGAGGTCTTCTTCTTGATGTTAGAAATGAAAGCATAATAAAGTTCAAAGATAATTATTCGGATCTTGTGCGAGAAGATGATATAGTGCTGTTATATACAGGCCATAGCGACATATATGGAACAAAAGAGTATTACACAGAGCAACCGTTAATAGATAGAGAGCTAGCGAACTTTTTTGTTCAAAAGAGTATTAGGATGCTATGTATGGACTTACCTTCACCTGATAATTATCCGTTTGAGATTCACAAGCTACTATTTGACAACAATATATTGATCGTCGAAAACCTGACTAATTTATCAGAGCTTATTGAAGTAAAGGATTTTGATGTAATTGCATTTCCTTTAAAAATCAGAGCCGAAGCTTCTATGGCAAGAGTCGTTGCTTGCATAGATATAAAATAAGACAATTCTATCTCAAGTATAATTGAGGGCATTAAGTGTTATAAGAAAGTGAGTATTTATTTTATTGAAAAGAGGGGGAGTAATACCGTGAAATCAGCATTAATTATTTACAGATCTAAGACAGGATTTACAAAGAAGTATGTAGATTGGATACTAGAGGATGTGACTTGCAGCGTTACTACACTGGATAAAGTCAGGAGAGCAGATATAGACAAGCACGACATCATTATATATGGTGCTGCTGTGCATGCAGGATTTCTATCTGGATTGAAGAAAATTAAGAAGCTTGTTAATTTCGATGATAAGAAGGTAATAATCTTTGCAACAGGAGCAGCACCGAATGCAGAAGAGATAGTCAAGCCCATAATAGATAATAACCTTACCGATTGTATCTCCAAGGTGGATTTTTTCTATTTTCAAAGCGGCTTAAATTATGAAAATATGAGTTTTGGCTCAAGAAACCTTATGAAGACCTTTAGTAAGATGTTGAATATAAAGAAGGACAAAACAGAAGCAGAGAAAGAGATGAGTGAAATTATTAAGTCTTCATATGATAATTCAAAGAAGGAGTATGTCGGACCACTTACGACATTATTAAAAGGATATATAGGTTAGGCGGCCAAGGTTTGCAGAATATTTTATCAAAGTATATGCCAAAACGCATTAATAGGACATATATTCGGAATTATATCTAAAATAGCAAAATTACCATAGCGTTTAATTGCTAATAGTTATGACTATGTGAGATAATACTAGATTATCTCACATTTTTTATGCCAAAACATACAAAATATATGAATATAAAAATATTTATTAATTTTATACAAACATGTTGCACAAATCACCAATATATGGTAATATACAAATGTAAATATTTACCGTACATCTTTATTATGCATTTTGAGCTCATGGCTTCGAGGGGTGGCTTTGCTCTCTAATATAATAAAGTGCACGTAGTCACTTAAGTTTAACGTTAGTTAATTGTTGATTGGTATTCCAATCAGAAAGGAGGAAAGTTATGAAACAGAAAAAAGTAAAGCTGTTTTTATCGATGTTTATGATTATGACTATGATTTTCCCTGCATTTAGCGTACAAGCAGCAACTACAATTACCAACAATCAGACAGGAACCCAGGATGGCTACAATTATGAGCTTTGGAAGGATTCGGGAAACACAAGCATGACGCTTGATAGTGGGGGTACATTTAGCTGTCAGTGGAGTAACATTAACAATGCACTATTCCGTAAAGGTAAGAGATTTAACGAGACTCAGACACATCAGCAAGTCGGTAATATTTCTGTCAATTACGGAGCTACCTATTCACCTAATGGAAATTCCTATCTATGTGTCTATGGATGGACAGTCGATCCCTTAGTGGAATTCTATATCGTTGATAGCTGGGGTAGCTGGCGTCCTCCAGGAGCATCATCCAAGGGAACAATTAATGTTGATGGAGGAACATATGATATTTATCAAACCACTAGGACTAATCAACCATCCATTAGGGGTACGCAAACATTCCAACAATACTGGAGTGTACGTACATCAAAGCGTACTAGCGGAACCATCTCCGTAAGTCAGCATTTTAATGCATGGGAAAACAGAGGCATGCAGCTTGGCAAGATGTATGAAGTAGCGCTTACAGTTGAAGGTTATCAAAGTAGCGGAAGTGCTAATGTGTATAGTCACACTATGAACATCGGAGGTGGTGGAGGTGGTGGCACAACTCCTACTCCTACACCTATTCCAGGCGGTGGAACAGCAAAGAAAGAATGCGAAAGCATGTCTATCACTGGACCATATGCAGGAAGTATCAATAATCCGTTTTCAGGAGTAGCGCTATATGCTAATAATGACAAGGTATCATATACCCAGTATTTCGCAAGTGGAACGCATAGCTTTTCGCTTAGAGGCTGTTCTAACAATTCTAATATGGCCAGAGTTGATTTGCGGATTGGAGGGCAGTATAAGGGAACCTTCTACTATGGTGGAAGCTATCCGGCTGTATACACAATTAATAATGTCAGCCATGGTACGGGTAATCAGACAATTGAATTGATTGTGACAGCGGACAATGGCCAGTGGGATGCGTTCATAGATTATCTAGAAATTAATTAATTACCTAGCTCCCCTAAGCTATATATGATTTCTAGTTATAACTTCTGGTTTTTTACTAATATAGTTTAGAGTACATAATCCCGGTGAAATTTGCCGGGATTATGTTA
>CAZDWP010000308.1:0-2826 GCA_964508985.1 uncultured Herbinix sp.
CCTAAAATGACTCTGGATTTTCCCATGCTTATTTCACAGCTAGAAAAGATGTTTTCCAAAGAAATGACTGTGGAGGAAAAAGAAATCATCCGCCTTGCCTATCATATGGGAAAGACAGGACAATTTCTTAAGGCGGATGATAAGAAAAAACAAATTATTTAGTATCAGTTTTAATATTCGTGTACAAGGCTGTTGAAATGATCATCCCCGATAATTTCCATGACCTCACTATATCCCTTAAGGGAGCTCTTATAAGCCGTAGGATTTGATCGCAAGACATATTCATACCCACCTCCTGGTATATTAAGAGGAAGTAAATCGAAGTCACCTTCTACTGCATCGGAAACATTTTCATTCCATTCATTAGCTCTAAATATAGCTATGGAAATATCCTGGTAAGGCTCCTCCTTGGTCCATTTTGGATGTCTTATATTCACTACTAGGAACTCTTCATCTATCTTGTTAAACAATTCATCCAAGTCCTTATCTCCCGTTTCCTGGGATCTACTAACTGTAAGTCCCTCCCACTCTTTCGGCAAATATATAGCAAAATTATATTCATCGTTGAGATACTCTGTCTTTGTATCGTCTAGGACAGACAAATCTCTCTTTATCATCTTGTCCCCTACAGTAAAATATCCATATATTTGGTATTCAGGATAATTTCCAGGTCCATAATCATTCCCATCTAGTGTCTCTCTCCTAAATGCTGCTGATATACGGTATTCTCCCGACGATAGACCATCTGTATAGGGTATCAAATGATAGGTATGCCAGCGAGCATCATTTGAGCTTAATCCATATCCTATAGCATTGAACCCATAATTAATATCGGTTTCCTTGCTTACACTTTTCCATGTACCATTATCATTTTCTTCTAGTGTAAAGAATTCACCAAACATAATACTATCATTTAGAGTATTGTACCATTTTACTCTAACATCAGTAATCCCTGTATCGTATGTTTCATATTCTGTTTCCATCCATACACCTTCTAGTTCATCTAACTCTTTAGGGGTGTTATCTAAAGGATTGTCATTGTCCAATTTCTTATCTGGTGTATCTGAAGATAAATTATCTTCAAAGGACTTATCTTCAACAGATGCATCTGATGCACATCCTATAAAGCCGTATACACATATTAAGAATACTAGCGATAATATTAAGTTTTTCCTCATAGTGTACCTCCTATCCTTAGGTTTGTATACAAAACAATTCATTACATTAGCTAATCCACATAGCTTTTCTTTTTATCTCCCATGTGTCCTTATCAAGCTTAGCCTCTGCATCCCATCCAATGGCTCCAAGTCCACTTCTCCATTTCTTAATAGAGCACTTTATTTTATCCTTGTCATTATTGATTTCAATATCATTTATCTCAATCAGGATGCCGTTCTCAAAATAAAGATTATCCTTATCAATTAGCTCTTGCTCAGCTAATTCATCGAATGTGCCCACAATAACTTCAAGCCTGTATTTCTCTTTTACATTAGCTAAGATAATCTCAGTTTCAATCTCAGAAATCATAGTCCAATCTGTAGTATCAAATCCAATCATGGTAATACCACCATTTAGCCCAACGTCCTCTTGATATATATCGTCTATTAAAGTAAGAAACCCATCAATTACATAATTATGTCCGATTAGTTCAATCTTATCTGCAGTAATTTGTGCAGGGTATGATTCTTCTATTAGTCCATCATAGGATATTCTTATTCTGTCACCCGGTTTTAATATATCTAAATCTGCTATATTGTTCTCATCATCAAAAATCTCGGCATCATTCGTTGCCACATAAATCTTATCTGATGATTTGTATGCGACAGTATCCTTGTCGGGGGAAATGAGCAATCCTTCCACTGAATTAATAACCGTAGCTTCAAATACCCGATATTTAACATTATCATCCTTTGTAGCTTTATCATTAGTAGCATCATCATTATTTATATCTTCATTATTAATAACACCATTATCGTTAGCGCCATCCTTCAAGGGTGTCTGATTATTACACCCAATTAGGATAGTTCCAAATATCAAAAGCATTAGAATAAATAATCCAATTTTTTTCATTATAACTCCTCCTATGAACCAATCTTTGAATAACAGATTAGATGCTTATGTATCTTATCTTTAAAATTAGACGATATAAAAGATAAAATCGTTCCAAGTCACATCCCCTAGGGTCCATAGGTAGAGTTCTTAGTACTATTCTATTTTTCTAATATTAAATATGCTATTTGTAATGCATAATATGTTTACATGTCTTTCATGCATAATGTGTCTCCCTTCTGTAGTCTGTAGTCCGCAGTTCCTAGTCTGTTACAATATCTCGTATAGCTCCTTCAGTTGCTTAATCTCAATATCCACCTTTGAATCAGTATTATTTATCAATGATTTTGGGTTATACCAGCATGTTGTAATTCCTGCGTTATTTCCACCCTTTATATCAGATGACAGAGAATCTCCAATTATTATAGCCTCATCTCTTCTAACATTATCAATTCTTTCAAAACAGTAATCAAAATATTCCTTCATAGGCTTTTGATAACCTGTTTCCTCTGAGATAAAAATTCTCTTCATATAGCGCTCTATACCAGATTCATGTAATCTTCTTTGCTGAGTTTCGGTTAACCCATTCGTTACAATATATAAATCATATTTATTATAAAGGTATTCAAGCACTTCTATTGCACCATCTATTAAGATATGCTGCATCCCAAGAAGCTCCTGATATATCTCCTCAAATCCATTTTTATTACCCTCAATATCAAATCTATCAAATAAAATCCTAAACCTTTGATTAATGACAGTCTTTTTATCTATTAA
>CAZDWP010000309.1:0-2824 GCA_964508985.1 uncultured Herbinix sp.
TATTGAAGGCAGTGTATATGCTGGTAAGGGAATAACCATAGGAAGTCAGAGTATGGACTATCATAATGTGGTGATTAACGGTGACGACATCATAACAAGAGGAGACATAACTGTTAAGGATACCGGTAAGCTTGTGATAGATGGTACGGTATGGGCAGACAATATAAATATTGAAACAACTTATCAGGATACAACAAGCATTACTAAGGCGACGTCTCTTGATATAGACGGAATTTGCTTAGTTAAGGACGACCTTACTCTAAATGGAAATTATAGCAAGGTATCTCTTAGGGGAGCATATGCGGGGTTTACAAGCACCGGTGTTTCTGTTGAAGAAGATTATTCCCTCTCATCTCTTGGGAGTTCGATAATTGTTAACGGATTCGGATCATCATTGGATTTATCAGGCCTTTCTTCCTTAATCCTTGCGGGAAGAGCTTATGTATCGGTTGATGATAGTACGAATAGTACAACTAAGGTAACTGATATTTTGACTGGTGAATCCTTAGGTATAAAGAGTAACCAAAGGGCTTACCTTATTCCTGGAAGGTATATAGAGAATATTGGGCATAATCCTGTTACTAGCAAGGATATTACAGACTATAATATACCTCAGGTGGATTTAACAGCTCCGAATCCTGAAGGATATATTGACTATAAGAAATATGTAGATTTATCACATCCTTTCAAGATTGCGTCCAAGCAGACAGTAGAGGGTGATCAATCCGCAATCTTATACTACTATTATCTAGGATTCGCTAGTGGAAAGCAGGCAGATGATTACCTAAGAGAATATATTACTAGAGACGAATACTCCTTAGATAATACATCTCCATTAATGATAAAAAATATAACTTCTCCTAACCCGGCTATAAGTGAGATTATTGCTGCTGGTAATATTATGTCATATAATGCTGATGCAGTAGGGGAGCCCAAGATAGATATAATCCCTGGAATAAGTGATACTTATGCATCGGATGTAGATATAAATAATGTGATTAAGAATCATGAATTAAGCAATCAGGCATACTCAGGCAATGGAATTAATTCTTCAGACACAGTGGGGGACCTAAATGGTCTATATAACAAGATAAGCCACCTTCTATCTCTAGATAGCAGCAGAGGATATCAGTATGGGGATAAAGTAGTAGAATCTACAACAGTATTATCAAGTACGGTTGATCTACAGAATTGGCTTGATCGATATCCGACATATGAAGGGTTTGATTACTATGGCGGTGATATAGAGTTTAATATCAATCAAATCGACGGTAAAATCATAGTTGTAAATGGCAATGCCAAGATATATGAGGATTTTACAGGGCTTATGGTGGTAAATGGAGATGTATATATTGGCAATAATGTAGAAATAAATGGAATGATATTATCAATTGACTCAGAAATTGACCCAGACACAGGGGATGAAATAAATAAAATCGAACTAGGTGATTATGTAAGTGTAAACGGAAGATTGGCATCAATGGGTGATATAATACTGGGATCAGATAATACATTTACTGCCTCATATATAGAATTAGAGACGATATTCACAGAACATGTAGAGGTACTCAAGTACATTTTTAGAAACCTCGAACAATCGATACTAGGTTCTGAAACGGTTCCTGCTGATAATCTTGTTGATCTATCAACCATGATCTATTATAGGAACTGGCGAAGGGAATAAATACAATGAAAAGAAAGACTTGTATAAAGGATAACTCTGGTATTACCTTAATTGAATTAATTGTCGTAATAGCTATTATCAGTATTATTAGCGTCGGTACAATAATTGGGATAGGTATATTAGGCTACGGTAATGCCAAAAGTGCAGCAGGTAGAATCAAAGCTTTATCGGATAATGTTAGAATTGAGAATATGACAAAGAAGGACCCATATTATCTTGTTATACATCAGGTGAATAAAGAATATTACCTTACTATACAGACAATGAAGGATGGTCATAGGACAGATAAAATGAACGAGAAGCTAGAACTCCGGAATGGAAAGATAAGCTTTCAAGACACCGTTGGAAGTAGCTTTATAGTAAGCACAGAGCCTGTTGAGGGTGTGAGTGTAAGTGAAAGTCTTGAGCTTACATTTAAAAAAGATACAGGTGGACTAGAAGAGTACGATACGGGTAGGTGGGTTAAGACTATAACAGTGGAGAGTGGTAACAGCTCCTATGATGTTCACCTGGTCGTGGCTACAGGTAAAGCGTATATAGATTGAGATACATGAAGAGGTGACAGGCATTGGATATAACTAAGAATAATAAGGGAACAAGTCTGGTAGAGCTGCTAATTGCTCTTATGATTTCATCTATTATCATATTAATGATTATCTTCTTCCTAAATAGTGCTTCTAAGTACTTTCGACGCACCAGTGATGATGTGAATCTTCAGATGGAGGCTCAGACTATTATAAGTCAGCTTAGTAATCTGGTAATGGAGGCTGAACATATGGAAATCGAAGACGAAGAGGCTGGAAATCCCTATATGAAGGAGTACACTGATTCTGAGGGCAGGACCAGATATGTTTTTAAGCATATAAATAAGCAGGACGATACCGTAGTGGATGAGTATAATACAATCGTATTATCAGAGGGCTGTCTATATCAACTAGTAATATATGATTGGGAAGATGTAGAGGATGCAGCAATTATTAAGGAAGAGCATTTACTGGCAGAACATGTACAAAGTCTTAATATTATACCCTATGATAAATCAGTTAATATTAAATTGGGGTTATCTCTAGGAAAAGATACTGCCGAGTTGAGCAAGAAGGTTAAGTTTAGAAATGCAAGATAGATGTAGTTAAGGATAAG
>CAZDWP010000310.1:0-2820 GCA_964508985.1 uncultured Herbinix sp.
AAGAGATTGGAGAAACACATAAACAACTTGATTAATAATGATTAGCTAAGCACTAGGAGGGGGGTAAAGATGGATTTCTTATTTAAGGTTTTATTAACATTCAATGCAACTTCTACGATGATTGTTGTTTACTTGATAAAAGAAAAAAGTTATGTGCCGTGCTTGGAGAACTTTCCAATTTGGGTTTCTCACATAGTATTTCTTTTGTTACCACTGTTATTAACTTTAATTAGTATTTGGATGAAAAGATGGCTGAGTAAAGATGATATAAATCATGACCCATTAGGTGTTGAAGAAGCCAATAGTTCATTTTTACCGAGTTATCTTGGATATTTCTTTGTGGCACTCAGTGTTAATTCAACAGAAACAATGATATTTGTTTACTTAATTGTTTTTGTATTTACATTTTTTTCTCAGACCTTGTATTACAATCCTTTATTCCTATTGTTTCGATATAAGTTTTATTATATTACGACTACAAATAATATTAAGCTATTCATTATAAGTAAAAGAGAAATTAATACAACTAAGGGAACTGTATTTCCTAAATTAAGGCGTATTAATAACACTACGTTTATAGATGAGGGGGAATATTAAAATGAATCATACAATAGGAAAGATAAGGAAGCGAGGAACTGATTTCAAATATCGTAAAATATTAACAGGAGAAACTTTATACACACTACCTGATAATTTAATACATTTTGTAGAGTATAGTCCAATGCATAACTTGGATGAAGACAGCTGGTTTGGGATAGAACATTTTTCACAAACAGAATATTGCCTAGATTTATTGAGAAGAGAATTTATTTCAGTTGAATATAATGCACTTTTGACACGTGAAGAGGCAGATAATCTAGATTTTATTTTTACATATCAGGATAACAATGTGTATTATTTCCAGAGAATAACAAAGAGCCAATTGAAATACAGAAGATGTATTAGTCTAGGGGATAGATATTCATTTGAATCCAATAGCCGAGATATTGCGATAAATTTAACACCTGATGCTATATATATTAAGGATGTTGATATAATGTATTTCAAAAAATTGTCTTCTATATCTAGAATTTTTGATGGTATTAGTGTTTTATACCGTGAAGCGACACAAGAAGAAACAGCTGAATTTTTAGAGAATGACTTTATTAGTTTGCAGAATGACTATTCAGCAGATAGTGTAAAACAAGCTAACAGAAAAAGAATAGCAATGGCTGTAGATACTATGAATAGATACGATAATGAACAAAAGACTGCTGTATTTGATACTTTAAGAGAATACTGCCCAGATTTAATAGCAGGAAATGATGCTTTCTACATTAGCTGTGAAAATGACCTTAAGCTCTTACTCTATGGAATTGAACAAAGATTTTATACTACAGCAGATGGCAGAGAACGAAGGATTGCAAATTCTATAATTACAATAAGTTAAAAGGAGGAATTTTAATGATAGAGACAACTCTTACGGGCAATACCCTTGATATAGCAGAGGGGAATATTCAGAAGTTAAAACAAATATTCCCTGATGTATTTACGGAGGACAAGATTGACTTTGAAAAACTACAACAGGTATTAGGTGATTATGTAGAAGATAGTAACGAACGCTACAACTTCGCTTGGAATGGTAAAGGACGAGCCTTGCGTTTATCCCAGACACCCTCACTGGGCACTCTAAGACCATGTAAAGAGGAAAGCAAGGATTGGGATACAACCCAGAATCTTTATATAGAGGGGGATAACCTTGAAGTTCTAAAGCTTTTACAAAAGAGTTACCATAGCAAGGTTAAAATGATATATATAGATCCGCCTTACAACACAGGAAAAGACTTTGTCTATAAGGACGATTTTTACGATAGCCTTGAAAACTATAAGAAAATCACAGGGCAAGTAGATGATAATGGCAATAGGCTAAGCACAAATACAGAAACTAGTGGTCGTTATCATACTGACTGGCTGAATATGATGTACCCAAGATTAAGGCTTGCAAGAAATTTACTTAAGGATAATGGAGTTGTTTTTATCAGCATTGATGATAATGAGGTGCATAATTTAAGGAAGATTTGTGATGAGGTGTTTGGAGAGGATAACTTTGTTTGCCAGTTTAACTGGAAAAGTCGTCAAAATAAGGATAATCGCAACCTATCAGGCGTTTCAATCGACCACGAGTATATACTTTGCTACATTAAAAACAGTAGTCATAGGGCATTAAAAGGAAGTGAACGTAAAACAGAACAATATACGAATCCTGATAATGACCCTCGTGGGCCGTGGTCGAGTGCAAACATGGTAGGGTTATTACCACAAGACCAAAGACCAAATTGTCATTACGATTTGATAAATCCTTATACTGGAATTAACTACGGAAAACCAACTATGGGTTGGCGATATGATAAAAATACTATGAGTCGATTGATTGATGAAGACAGAATACTATGGCCTGAGAATGAAAATGGCAGACCTAGAAGAAAATCCTTTCTTTCAGAAATATCGAATGTACTACCCGGATTTTCTTCAATCGTTGGTACTAACATATATACCAGAACTGGAACAGGTGAGATTGAAAATATTTTCAATGCACGTTTCTTTGACTTTCCGAAACCTATGGATGTGGTAAAAGAGTTTATCAATCAAACAACCAATACCTCAGATTCCATCATTCTCGACTTCTTCTCCGGATCCTCCACCACCGCTCATGCTGTCATGCAACTTAACGCAGAAGACGGTGGCAACCGTAAGTTTATTATGGTTCAGCTCCCAGAGCCAACAGATGAAAATAGTGTATCCTACAAGGCTGGCTACAAAAATATATGTGAAATTGGCAAG
>CAZDWP010000311.1:0-2816 GCA_964508985.1 uncultured Herbinix sp.
GAGCTGATGGCTGACGAAGGAGAGATGGTATGCCTGATAAAGCCTCAATTTGAAGCCGGAAGAGAACTGGTAGGAAAAAAAGGGGTTGTCAGAGACAAGAACGTGCATATGAATGTAATCCAAATGGTAGCCTCCTATGCAAATGAAATAGGCTTTGAATATAAGGGACTCGATTATTCACCGGTTAAGGGGCCTGAGGGTAATATTGAATATTTATTATACTTGAGGAATTTATTACCTGCTAGAGGAGATATAGATTTCACACAGACAATTAAAGAAGCAATAGGGCATGTGGTCAGTAAGGCTCATGAATTACTATAGTTGGCATTTATTGATAAATATTCTCTAGCATGTTTAATAATTCCAAATCCGAAACGATTGCTTGAATTTCATGGTATTATATGATACACTTTTAACATAAATTAGGAGTGCTAAAAAGATGGATAGGTTTTTAGTTATTACAAACGAAAGAAAAGACAAGGGCAATGTAATCACTAAACAGATTGCTGATTATATTACGAACTCAAAAAGAAAGTGCAGCCTTATTGGTACTCTTGAATTAGAGGATAATAAGGTTAATCCTGCCATAGATGCCCAATGTGCCATTGTCTTAGGTGGGGATGGAACCATAATTCGTTGCGCGACTCACTTAATGGATTTGAACCTTCCCATTCTAGGCATTAACCTTGGAACCATAGGCTTTCTAGCAGAGATTGAAAAAAACCACATAAAAGAAGCCCTTGATAGGCTATTTAATGATGATTATGTATTAGAAAACAGGATGATGCTTAGTGGAGAGCTTCATTTGAGAGCTAATAATAGACCTTCTGATATTAATGATGGAATAACTACTGGTTATGCACTAAATGATATTGTGATAACAAGAAAAGGTCTTTCGAGAATTATAAGTCTACAGATATATGTAAATAATGAGATGGTTGATGATTATAGAGGAGACGGTGTTATTATCTCTACACCGACCGGTTCGACAGCTTATAACTTATCAGCTGGGGGGCCGATTATAACACCCAAGGCAGATGTTATGGTAATTACACCAATCTGCGCACATTCCTTGAGTCCCAGAAGCGTGGTCGTATCCGCAGAGGATGTTGTAAAGGTTATAGTAAGAAGGAGTAAAAAGACTCAGTATGATGAAGCAATAGTCACATATGATGGACAGACTGTAATAGATATGGGAACAGAGGATGAGATACTTATTAAGAAGGCAAACTATAATACAAGATTAATTCGTCTTAACCAGACCGGTATATATGAAATATTGCGTTCTAAGCTGACAGGTGGCAGTGATTTATAAATCCTATAAGAAAGGCACTGGTAAATAGTATGAAATTAAGCAGACAAAGTAAAATTCTTGAATTAATTAGTAAGCATGACATTGAAACACAGGAGGACTTAGCCGAGGGGCTAATGAAAGAAGGCTATAATGTGACTCAAGCAACTGTATCGAGAGATATAAGAGAGCTGAAGCTGACAAAGGTTGCCTTGGACGACGGAAGACAGAAATACATCACAATGCAAAAAACAGAACCTGGAATGAGTGAGAAATATACACGGGTACTAAGAGATGGCTTTATATCGATGGATATGGCACAGAATATTCTAGTGATTAAGACGGTAGCAGGTATGGCTATGGCAGTTGCCGCCGCACTTGATGCACTTCAAATTAACAGCATCGTAGGATGTATAGCCGGTGATGATACCATACTTTGTGCTATCAGATCGACGCAAGATACGATAGCTGTAATGGAAAAATTAAATAAAATTATTAAGAACGTGGAATAGGCTGTTCTATTCCATTAGTTACATATTACAGTGAGGAGAATTATAAATGTCAGGACATTCAAAATTTGCAAACATAAAACATAAAAAAGGAAAAAATGATGCAGCAAAGGGTAAGATATTTACCAAGCTTGGTCGTGAGATAGCGGTTGCAGTAAAGGATGGCGGCTCAGATCCAAATACTAATAGACGCCTAAAGGATATTGTTGCTAAGGCTAAGTCCAATAATATGCCTAATGATACTATTGATAGAAGCATCAAGAAGGCAGCAGGAGATACCAATGCTGTTAACTACGAGGCAGTTACCTATGAAGGCTATGGCCCTAACGGAATAGCTATAATAGTCGATGCACTAACTGATAATAAGAATAGAACTGCGGCAAATGTTCGTAACGCATTTACCAAGGGAAACGGTAATGTTGGAACCACAGGCTGTGTATCCTTTATGTTTGACCGTAAGGGACAGATTATTATTGATAAAGAGGAATGTGAATTAAAGGGTGATGACCTTATGCTTATGGCATTGGATGCCGGAGCCGAGGACTTCAAAGAGGAAGAAGATAGCTTTGAGATAATAACTGAACCAGATAGCTTTAGTGAAGTTAGAGAAAATCTTGAAAAGCAGGAAATCCCTATGGCACAGGCCGAGATTACTATGATTCCTCAGACCTGGGTAGAGTTAACTGATGAGCAGAATATTAAGGATATGAATAAGATACTTGACTTACTTGATGAGGATGATGATGTACAGGAAGTATATCATAACTGGGAAGAGTAAATAGAAGTATAAGTATTGAGTAAATAAATGTGAAAGCCGAGGAAGTTCGGCTTTCTTTTTTTGCATATTTATATTATAATAAACAAAAATTTACTTGGAGATTTATAGTAGGCATGATGATTATTATTAGGAATTTTTGGAACAAAATGAACTGCGACTTCGTCTATTTATATGAGGGGGTAATATCATGAAAAAGTTTTTTATAGTAATTTTATTAGCTTTATTGTTTTCACTCACT
>CAZDWP010000312.1:0-2787 GCA_964508985.1 uncultured Herbinix sp.
GTCCTCAAAGAGTAATTATTGGAGGTGGTCTTTCTGAAGCTGGTGAGTTTTATATTGAAAAAGTGCGAAAGTACGCATTCCGTTATGCAATGGATGAGTGCGCAGTAAACACAGAAGTTATTTCTGCTCAATTGGGAAATAATGCAGGCTATATTGGAGCTGCAGCTGAGGTTTTCAGTAAGCGTTAGTGCCTTTCTATAGTTTTTAATAAAATATCATATGTTATTTAATACCTGAGTCCAATTATTGTGTTTTAATAATCGAGCTCAGGTAAATTTTTATAACCTTTTGGTTCTTTTTAAATAAAGTCTGAATATATCATTCGTTGTTAAATTATAAAGCAATAATTGCATGAGAAGAAATATACTTATTACAATAGCGGCATTAATCTTATCATTGCTATCTATAAATAGTGCTCAAGCCAATTTAGAGCATACTAGCACACCTAACATAGAATATGGAGATAATGTGTCCAGTAAAGTCGGAGATATAAGCAGTAGCCCTAATAGCACCAATGTGCACGATGCTGCAAACCATTTATTGCTCAAATGGGTGGCGTCGCTCTACTCTTATCAGTTAGATTATACAGACAGTTCGCTCAATGGAGGAATATTATGCCCTTCTTGTAATCGTGTTCATGGAAGATGTGGCGAAGCTATTCTCCCATTTTTATATACTTACGAGAAGACAGGAGATGAAAAGTACTTATCAGGAGCTAAAAAACTGATGAGCTGGATGGAAAATGTTCATCTGCACGATGGCTCTTGGATGAACGATGTAAATGTTTCTGGTTGGAATGGTACAACAGTGTTTATGGCAATATCGCTTTATGAATCGTTGGATAACTATGGATATTTACTCGATGATTCCACAAAGAGTGTTTGGCAAGAACGTTTACTAAAGTCAGGCGAGTTTATTTTTAACAATGATATTATATATAGTCGCAAACGGGAAGGGATGCGAAATCAGAATGTAAACTACTCTGCATCTGCAATATATGCACTTAATGCAATTGGAGTGATGTTCAATCGTCAAGATTTTATAGATAAAGCACAGGAGATAGCTACCGATTTAAAACCGTTTTTCACAGACAATGAGCAGTTCTTATATGGTGAAGGACCTAATATTTGGGAGAAAACAAAAAATGGCTGTTTGCCTATTGATTTGGCATACAATGTAGAAGAGTCTCTTCCAAACATGTTTTCATATGCTTTTGCGGTAAATGATAAAGAATTTATCGATTTGCTTACAAAATCTATGGATACTCATTTAGAATTTATGTTGCCTGATGGAGCATGGGATAACAGTTGGGGAACACGCAGTTTTAAATGGGCCTATTGGGGAGGAAGAACAAGTGATGGGTTTATGGGACAATACCTATCGTTGTTAGTAAATGAAAGACCAGCATACTATGAAGCTGTAAAACGTAATATAGCATTGTTAAATGAAGCGACTCACAACGGTTTGCTTTATGGTGGTATGCATTATCTTGATAATGATATGGCTCCTTGTATACATCACACATTTACTCATTCTAAATCGTTAGCCTCTTTTCTGAAAACAGCTATTCATACACCAAAAGAAACTTTTTTGCCAAGAGATATAGAGTATGGGGTTAAACATTTCAAAGATATCAACACTTGGCTTGTTTCAGAAAATGAGTGGCGTTCCACCATTACTGGTTATGATTCAGAATATAGTGTAAAAGGGCTTCATCCATTAGGAGGAGCACTTTCTATGTTGTGGAGCGAAAAAATAGGACCTGTTTTTGCAGCTACCATGAATACATATACAATGGTAGAGCGTCCTAACATGCAGGCATACATTCATGAGCATCAAATGGCCGGTACTCCACGTGTTGAATTGTATGAAAATGGTATTATGTATAGTAATTTGGACGATTTAAACACAAAAATAGATTATAGCGAAAAAGACGGGAAACATATCTTCCATATTACAACTCATTTAGTTGATAGCGAACAAGGGTATTCTTCTTTTGGAAAGGAAGCTGTTGAAATAACATATAAGTTTGATAGTGGAGAGGTAATTATTAAATGCACTATCCCTAAATCATTAAGAGATGGAGGAGCACGATTAACTCTTCCTATTATATCGTCTCCAACAGAGGAAATCAATCTAACAAGCAGATTGCTTTCAGTTGATAAAGGAGAGAATATATTATTGATTGAAACAGATGCTTTATTAAATATTGCACCTGTTAATAAAAATGGGCGAATATTTAATCCAGTACCAGGTTTTTCTTTTATACCTATTTTTGTAGAACCAGATTTAAATGGCAATATAGAAGTTTCTTTGAAAGTAGAAAACAAAGTAATATAACTATAAAAGTAAATTAATAATGAGAAGAAATATACTTATTACAATAGCGGGGTTAATCTTATCATTGCTCTTTATAAATAGTGTGCAAGCAAATTTAGAGCATGTTAGCACACCTAATATAGAATATGGAGATAATAAGGCTACTCAAACAGAAAAGACGAATGCTGATTCTAAAAGTAGTCATATTCACGATGCAGCAAACCATTTATTGCTCAAATGGGTGGCGTCGCTCTACTCTTATCAGTTAGATTATACAGATAGTTCACTTAATGGAGGAATATTGTGTCCTGCTTGTAATCGTGTGCATGGAAGATGTGGCGAAGCTATTCTCCCATTTCTATATACTTACGAGAAGACAGGATATGAAAAGTATTTAACAGGAGCTAAAAAACTGATGAGTTGGATGGAAAATGTTCATCTGCACGATGGCTCTTGGATGAACGATGT
>CAZDWP010000313.1:0-2786 GCA_964508985.1 uncultured Herbinix sp.
AAGATAACCAAAAGAAACTTATCCAAAAGTTAAAGGATGGAAAATATAAACCCAACCCAGTCCGTAGGGTAGAAATACCCAAAGAAACAAAAGGCGAAGTCCGAAAATTGGGAATACCAACAGTCGTTGACCGAGTGTTTCAACAGTCAATTACACAGGTATGTTCCCCCATTTATGAGGAACAGTTCTCGGAGAACAGTTATGGTTTTCGACCAAAACGAGGTGCACACGATGCACTGAAACAGTGCCAGCAGAATGTTAATGATGGTTATGTATATGTGGTAGATATGGATTTAGAGAAATTCTTTGATACAGTGTGTCAGAGTAAACTTATTGAAGTGTTATCACGTACCATCAAGGATGGCAGAGTTATATCGCTTATTCACAAATATCTCAATGCGGGAGTAATCAGTAATGGGATGTTTGAAAAGACAGACGTTGGAATGCCTCAAGGCGGACCACTAAGTCCACTACTTAGCAATATCATGCTGAATGAATTGGATAAGGAATTAGAACGCAGAGGGCACAGATTTGTGCGCTATGCGGACGATTGTATGATTTTCTGCAAAAGCAAAAAGAGTGCGACTAGAACCTTAGAAAATATCATGACATTTATCGAGGGGAAACTTTTTCTGAAAGTGAACCGAGAGAAAACCAAAGTGGCGCATATCAGTAAAGTGAAGTATCTTGGATACAGTTTCTACAGATACAAAGGAAAATGTAGATTGAGAGTACACTCCAAATCGATAGCGAAAATGAAAGCAAAGTTGAAAGAAATCACATCAAGAAATAACGGATGGGGAAATGAATACAGAGCATTGAAATTGACGCAATTCATAAGAGGATGGGTGAATTATTTTATTATGGCTGATATGAAACAACTACTAAGGAGTACAGATGAATGGTTACGTCGTAAAATAAGGGCTATTTATTGGAAACAGTGGAAGAAAATCAGGACAAGATACCGAATGATCAGGAAATTTGGTATGCCTGAATGGAAGGTACATGAACTGGCAAACTGTCGTAAAGGTATTTGGCGGTCAGCAATTATGCTGAATTGTGTACTTACAAACAAAGTAATAGTCAGCCTTGGATATATCACAATGACTGACTATTATATGAAAATCTGTGAGAACTAAGGAACCGCCGTGTACCGAACGGTACGCACGGTGGTGTGAGAGGTCGGCTAATCAATTAATGATTAGCCTCCTACTCGATTAAGACTATCAAGAGTATTTTCACCTTAATTTCAGGCATGGTAATCAGGAGTGAAATAAAACTGTTTTCTTTGAAAATGTTAATTCCACCCCTAGGTTTAGCTTGTGAAGTTGTAGGTGGTGGCGCCTCTTGTTATAATCTTATTTTTTAAGAAGTGATGGGTGTAGCGTTACTTCATCTGGTGGGATGAGAGTTGCTCCCATCTTTCTTAATATTTCTTCTCCATATAATGAAGCAAATACTTCATAAGGAGTTTTGTTACCTAAGTTATTTCGTCCGTAGGAATTGATATGGTTCATCATGAGAGTAATGTCGTCCTGAGTATATATATCTAATGTTTGACCTTTCGGTATTATACGACGGATTAAGGAATGATTATTTTCCGCTGCTCCCTTCTGGAACGGAGCAGATGGATCACAGTAAAAAACATTAGTCCTGCGGTTCCCCTGTTTATCGAATTCAATGGCTCTTGGATTAGAGAATTCGCTGCCGTTATCTCCAAGGAGGACTTTAAACAAGTCGCAGAAAATGTCAGGGCGTAACTCAAGATAAAGCTGATCAAAGATATCGATTACGGACTGTGATGTATTTGCCTCTCTTATGAATGCAAGCATAAACTGAGGGATAGTAAAGTGAATAGTAAGAAGAACCTTCCCACCTTTTGTTCCTTCAACTGAATCCATTTCAACAATCGGAAAACAGGGATGAGTTTGTATAAAATCGATAAAGTTACTGTAGGTTCGGTCAATCCGGCATGCCTTGTCTACCTTATAATTCTTCTTGGGCTTTCTTTTGCTCATACGTACCTTGCGAGGCATATCAATATTTCTAGCTGTAAATATGCCATAATCCACATAATTATAAAGAGACCGTTCATCATACATGATTTCATCTTTATGATTAATACAGATGTTATGAAGCGATTGCCCTTTCTTCAACAAAGGGCTGATGATGGAATCAAGCCTTAGAGCTTCCTTATCAGTAAGTTGGATTCCCTGGCGGGATTCAGAACGAATTGCTTCATACTCATTCTGGGCATCAGATGCTATATACAGACGCTTTTCTAGGGTACAGTTCCTGCGTATGCTACATCCGTTGCATACGTAAGTAGGCTTGTTTAAAAGCTGGCATACTTCCTTCTGATAAACTATACAGTGTTCTGTACAGGAAATAGAGGCGCAGAATTTGCATATTTTCTTTCTGCATCCTGATTTTCCGCATATTTTAGTTTCAATACAGGAGTTGCGATAGGTACAATCATTAAAAGGTCTACCATATGCCCCGGATTTCTTAAATGAGATATGGTTTTTCACCTCCTTAGAAATAGTGGTAGGATCTTTTAATAAATCCCTTCCGATAGCCTTATAAGAACGGTTGTTATTTAAGTGATGTTCAATCATCAAGCGGTCTGATAATGTGAGATGTTTATTCTTATTCATATGTACCTCCCCAAGAGGCACCACCACTTATATGATAACTTTTTGTAATAGTAACTTCCACAATTACTTTTGAAAAAGTAATTTCATCATCAAAATGAAAAAGGGTGGAATTTAATTTTTCAATTCACG
>CAZDWP010000314.1:0-2765 GCA_964508985.1 uncultured Herbinix sp.
TTCCATTATGCGATTTATCCTTTCTCAATAGCCTACCCCATTTAAACATAGTCTTTTCCCCCCTCTTCGGTACCAGGTACCATCAATGTTCTGCTCTATATTTGTTCATTATTCCCTTGAATATATCTCCACTGCTAGGTGGTGTATAGGTTATAGCATTGGCGCCGGCATCTATAGTCTGCAGAATCGTGTCTGATGTTGGTCCTCCTGTAGCTATTATAGGAACGTCTGGATATCTCTGTCTAATGTTTCTTACTATCTCAGGAGTCTTTGAGGCTGCCGATATGCTCAGTATATTGACTCCGCTTCTTAGCCTACTTTCAATATCGGCCTTTTCTGATACCACCGTTATAATAATAGGTATATCAATACATTCCTTTAGATACTCAATCGTTTCATTGGGTGTAGGAGCATTTAGAACTACACCCAATGCTCCTTGAAATTCAGCATGCTCAGCCAGATTTACCACTCTGTGTCCTGTGGTAGCTCCCCCTCCGACGCCGCAAAATACTGGTACGTCAGAACAGGTTATTATTGAATGCGAAATGATTGGCTGTGGTGTAAATGGATAAACTGCAATGACAGCATTGGCATTACAGTTACGTATAATTGCAACATCTGTGGTAAATACAATGGACCTTATAAGCTTTCCGATTGTCCATAATAAAAATATTTTACAAGCAATTTCCATGTAAAAAGTATATTACATGATATGGCATATACACAAGTAAAAATCATCATCTATTAATAGTAATTTTCGACAGGCTGCTTAGTTACTACTGGCGATGTTTTTCTTCTTTGAAAGGCCTCTAGTTTCTATTATAGGAGCGCCTTTTCCTTCAATATAATCCTTGGTAATAATTACACGCCCTATGTTATCATCCTTAGGTATTTCGTACATTATATCCAGCATAATTTCTTCTAATATAGCCCGTAAGGCTCTGGCACCGGTCTTCTTTTCCAATGCTCTATCTGCTATGGCTTCAAGGGCTTCGGAGTCAAATACTAAATCCACCTCATCCATTGCAAGAAGCTCTTTGTATTGTTTAAGTATAGCATTCCTTGGCTCCATTAATACCTTGACTAACATTTCCTTAGTCAATCCCTCAAGGGTATATAATATAGGAAGCCTTCCCAAAAATTCCGGTACCATCCCATACTCTCTGAGATCATCTAGCGTTACCTTCTGTAGAAGATTTTCATCACTATCATATTTATCCTTTAAGTCTGCCTGAAAGCCTATAGAACTCTGCTTATTAAGCCTAGCTTTAATTATCTTGTCAAGGTCAGGAAAGGCTCCCCCGCATATAAACAAGATGTTTTCGGTATTTATAGTTTTAAGCGGTACCATGGCATTCTTCGAGGATGCCCCAACAGGTACCTCTACATCGCTTCCCTCCAGTAGCTTTAATAAACCCTGTTGTACTGATTCGCCACTTACATCTCGGCTATTGGTATTACGCTTCTTTGCTATTTTATCTATCTCATCTATAAATACTATTCCCCGCTCTGCCTTCTCCACATCATTTCCTGCTGCCGAAAGAAGCTTTGATATAACGCTTTCTACATCATCGCCAATATATCCAGCCTCAGTAAGGGATGTGGCATCAGTAATGGCAAGAGGAACATCAAGTAGATTTGCTAGAGTTCTTACCAAATAAGTTTTACCGCTTCCGGTAGGTCCAATCATAAGCATGTTTGATTTTCCTATCTCAACTTCCTTTGGTGCCCATTTACTGATTCTCTTATAATGATTATAAACCGCTACAGATACAACCTTTTTGGCATGATCCTGCCCTATAATATATTCATCCAGACTCCCTTTAATAATATGGGGAGATGGAAGCTTTTTATGGTCAAATTCCTCGTTTGTCTCCTTGGAGTCCTTCTTTTCAACTTTCTTCTTTTCTGTTTTTGGAGATGTACCCATACCAAACATAGTCGGAGGAATACCCATCATATTCATATATGGATTATCACTACTATTCATTATATCAAAGGTTTTTTGCATGCAATCAGCGCAGATATGTATGTGATTAGGTATCTCAATCATCTTTCCTGTAACGCTTTCCGGTCGCTTGCATAGATAACAAATTCCATCCGGTTTATTCCTCTTATTCTCTTTATCCTCTATATTCTCTTTATCATTAAAATCGTCCTGTTTGTTACTCATCCTATAATCCTTCCTGTTTAGCTAGTATTTTATTAGTATTATAAAAGTATATCACAAATTTGTATTTTACAAAATATTAAGTTGCATTATGATAAAAATGGAAGTGATAAAAGCCTTTATCATAAATCCTTGTGATAATCCGATTCATGAAAAGGCTTTTACTTATTAAATCATATTTTGCACTATTCTTATTCTTCTCTAGCACCCAAGGTAACGGTAACCGTCTGTTCCTTATATTCACCGTTCATATGACGCATGTATTTAATCTCAATATCTGTTCCTACACGGATGCTTGATATCAACTCTCTTAGTTGAACACCAGAGGTTATCTCCACATCATTAATATATTGAATAACATCGCCAACCTTAAGCTTGGCCTTATCAGCCGCGCTACCCTCGACTACAGTCGAGATATATACACCAATTGGCATTCCAAACATTTCAGAGACTTCCTCTGTGACGTCCTGTGGTCCCACTCCAAGGAATCCCTGCTCCTCGGCCTTAAGAACCTCACGGCTCATCAACTCATTGATAATCGGAATTGCCCTTGATATTGGAATTGCATAACCCATTCCCTCTACCTTAAAATCGG
>CAZDWP010000315.1:0-2762 GCA_964508985.1 uncultured Herbinix sp.
TGACAGTCATAATATATAAACCTTAGGCTTATATATACGATTGCTATATGGCTCCAAATCTTTTTGGTAAGAATTTTATAGTACAAATAGATTAAATGTCGTCTATGTCGACGGAATGAGAGGAAAGTATGGAAAAAACTATGGACAAGATAGTAGCCTTAGCTAAGGCTAGGGGCTTTGTATATCCTGGCTCAGAGATATATGGAGGACTGGCTAACTCTTGGGACTACGGTAATCTGGGCGTTGAGCTTAAGAACAATGTAAAAAAAGCATGGTGGCAGAAATTTATTCAGGAAAGCCCTTATAATGTAGGTATAGATAGTGCTATCATAATGAACCCACAGACCTGGGTTGCATCAGGTCATCTTGGCGGTTTTTCTGATCCGCTTATGGACTGTAAGGAATGTCATGAGCGTTTTCGCGCTGATAAAATTATTGAGGATTATACTAATGATAAGGGGATTGCCTTAGAAGGTGCTGTTGACGCCTGGTCCCATGATGATATGAAGAAATATATTGATGACAACAAAATAGCCTGCCCAACCTGTGGCAAACATAATTTTACGGATATACGTAATTTTAATTTGATGTTTAAAACATTCCAAGGAGTTACTGAGGATTCTAAAAATGTAGTATATTTAAGACCTGAAACTGCGCAGGGTATATTCGTTAATTTTAAAAATGTTCAAAGAACTTCCCGCAAGAAGATACCCTTTGGTATTGGTCAGATAGGTAAATCTTTTCGTAATGAGATTACACCAGGTAACTTTATATTCCGTTTAAGGGAATTTGAACAGATGGAGCTAGAATTTTTCTGTGAGCCAGATACCGATTTGGAATGGTTTGCATATTGGAAGCAATTTTGTATAGATTGGCTTAAGACACTTGGACTTAAGGAGGAGGAGCTAAGAGTAAGAGACCATGACGCTGCAGAGCTTTCCTTCTATAGTAAAGCCACTACAGATATCGAATTCTTATTTCCCTTCGGATGGGGTGAGCTATGGGGTATTGCAGATCGTACCGACTACGACCTAACACAGCATCAGAATGTATCCAAGGAGGATATGAGCTATTTCGATGATGAGAAGAAGATTAAGTATGTTCCTTATGTAGTAGAGCCATCCCTCGGTGCGGATCGTGTTACTCTGGCATTCTTATGCGCTGCCTATGATGAAGAGGATTTAGGAGATGGTGACATGAGAACAGTCCTTCATTTCCATCCGGCTATTGCTCCGGTAAAGATTGGTATATTTCCTTTGTCCAAGAAGTTGTCTGAGCCTGCTGAGAGTATTTATATGGAACTTAGTAAATATTATAACTGTGAATATGACGATCGAGGTAATATTGGAAAGCGCTATCGCAGACAGGATGAGATTGGAACCCCATATTGCATCACATATGATTTCGATTCAGAAACCGATGGTAGTGTAACTGTCCGTGACAGAGATACTATGAAGCAGGAAAGAATTAAAATAGAGGACCTAAAGGCATATTTTGAGAAAAAGTTCAGATTTTAGAAAAAAGACTTTCCTATTTTAGGACAACTGTGCTATAATGCATTTTGGACTAAAGATATGGAATAATTAATTATCTTTAGTAAATAACTAAACAATCGTATCCGTGCCACAAATACAAAGCTTGCAATTTAATATACGGATTATGAATACAAAAAATATATTTATAGGAGGCTTATACAATATGACAAAATGGGTTTATTTGTTTAAAGAAGGCAAAGCTGATATGAAAAACCTTCTTGGTGGAAAAGGTGCCAACTTAGCAGAAATGACTAATTTGGGACTTCCTATTCCTCAGGGATTTATTGTTACTACTGAAGCTTGTACAGATTACTACAATAGTGGTAAGAGAATACAGGATGAAATCAAGAATCAGATATTTGATTCATTAAGAAAGCTTGAAGAGACAGAAGGTAAGAAATTCGGTGATACTGAGAATCCCTTACTGGTTTCTGTACGTTCAGGTGCTAGAGCATCCATGCCAGGCATGATGGACACTATTCTTAACCTTGGATTAACAGATGTTGTTGTTGAGGGATTTGCAAAGAAGACTGGTAATCCGAGATTTGCATATGATTCTTACAGAAGATTCATACAGATGTTCTCCGACGTTGTTATGGAGATACCTAAATCCAAATTTGAAAGAGTTTTGGATGAAATCAAGGAAAAGAAGGGTTATAAGGCTGACAGTGACCTTACAGCTGATGATTTTAAGGATGTTATTGCTAAATTTAAGGCTTTATATAAGGAAGAAATGGGAACTGATTTCCCTCAGGAGCCTATAGAACAGCTAATAGAAGCTGTTACAGCAGTATTTCGTTCTTGGGATAACCCCCGTGCTATCTACTATAGAAGAATGAACGATATACCTGGTGATTGGGGTACAGCAGTTAATGTTCAAGCTATGGTATTTGGTAATCTAGGTGACACCTCTGGTACGGGTGTTGCATTTACTCGTAATCCTTCCACAGGTGAAGCATTAATATATGGTGAGTACCTGATTAATGCACAGGGTGAGGACGTAGTTGCTGGTATCAGAACTCCTAATCCTATTAGCCATCTTGAAGAGGATATGCCTGAGGTATATAAGGAATTCATGAGAATTGCACATCTTCTTGAAGAGCATTACAAGGATATGCAGGATATGGAATTCACTATAGAAGATAAAAAGCTTTATTTCTTGCAGACTCGTAGCGGTAAGAGAACAGCTCATGCTGCACTTCAGATTGCTTGTGATTTAGTTGATGA
>CAZDWP010000316.1:0-2760 GCA_964508985.1 uncultured Herbinix sp.
ATGTATATTCTCTTTCAGGATAGTTCATAATGGAATCTATCTGTTCCGAAAGGGTATCCTTTAGTTTGGGCGAAATACCTAGAGGGTTTATATTTGCAGCGAAGCTAACTATATTTTCTTTTTTTATTTTATAGATCTGTTCAATTGTTTCTAAGTCACTTCCATGAAAGTGATCACTATGTCTTATCATGGCTTCCTCCTTTAGACAGTTTATTATAAAAAAGTGCGATATTCTCCAATAGCAGTGGTAGTAGGACTAGATTTTTTTTACATGATGGATTATAATTATTAATATATGAAATACCAACAATTCTTAATGATCTATTCTTTTTAGTAATATGTTTGTACTTAATTATAGCTTTTATAGAAAAAAAAGCAATGATTACAATACATGAGGTGATAAATTGAAAGAAAAGATTGAACAATTAGCAGGAGGAGAATTCGAATATGAGCTTCCTTTTCTTCGCCTTTCTGTAGAGTCAATCGATTTTGATGTTGAGGCGGGTAAACATTTCGAGGGAAGCTTTAATATTAGCAATAGTGAAAATCGTATGATGAAGGGAATAGTATTCTCATCAGATAGGTTGCTCACACTAAGGCTATCAGAATTTAGTGGTAAAGAATGCATCGTTACATATAGCTTTGATGCTTCCTATCTAAAGCCTTCCGATATAGTGAATGGCAAAATAACCATCCTTAGTGACCTGGGTGAGATAATACTGCCATTTTATGTACACGTAAAAGCACCTGCCATAAGCACATCCATCGGGAATATTAAGAACCTCTTCGAGTTCGCCAATCTGGCAAGAATGGATTGGACTGAAGCAAAAAAAGTTTTTAGATCTGAAGAATTTGAAGGTATTATTCTAAAGAACGAAGAGAAATACCATATCACTTATCGCAATCTTATAAAGAGCATTTCTACTAGCCAGGCCTTGGAAGAATTCCTTATAACGGTAAATAAAAAATCAAGAATTAATCTTGGTATTGATAAGACACAGCTTGAATATGATATACAGGATGAAGATTTTATGGACAAGCTGATTCTTACTAAGAATCATTGGGGCTATGCAGAAATACGGGTAAGCACCGATGCTCCGTTTATTTTACTTGAACAGAAGTTTCTTTGGGCAGATCGATTTATTGGTAATAACCATCAGATAGCTTTTGTCATAAGCGAAAAAAATCTACTCCCTGGAAATAACTATGGAAGGATATGGATTAAGACTGTTCATCAAACTATAACTGTAAATATAATCTGTAGAAAGCATAGAGAAGTCATACCTGAATTGGCAGAGTATAAGCATAGATTAAGGCAAAACTATGATTATACCAGATCTTATCTGAAATTTCGTATAGGTCGTATTAGTCTAAACGAATATATACAGGTTACCAAGGCATTACTTGCTAGTTTTGGTAATTCGGAAGAAAATACACTAGCGAAATTAACTAATATACATCTGGCAATCATTTCGGACAACAAAAGGATGGCGGCCAAGTTACTGGATGAACTATCAAAGGAAGAAACATCACTTCGTAAGCACCAGACTTTTGAATACTGTGCTTATTTGTATCTCTTAGCTCTTTTTAAGAGAGACGATGATAACATACAATATGTGACCGATACTATAAGCCGGTATTATTTGAGCGGAAACTATGATTGGAGAATACTATGGTTTTTACTTTTTACCGATAAGCGTTATGAGAGAAATCGTAGATATAAGCTGGCTGATATAAAGGAGCAATTTGACGGAGGATGCCGTTCACCCATACTATATTATGAGGCTGTCTGCGTATATAATGAAGAGCCATATCAATTACGGGATTTAAATGAATTTGAAATTCATGTCATGAATTATGGTATAAAAAATAACTGCTTGAATATGGATTTAGTTCTTCAGTATACATATGTTGCAGGTCGATTAAAGAGTTTTGATCCCATTGTATTTAGAGGTCTAACAAAGCTGTATGGGGTACATGAAAAGGATGAAATCCTTTTGACATTATGCAGCTTACTTATCAAGGGCTATAAAAGGGATAGTAAATATTTTCACTGGTATAGCTTAGGAGTAAATTCTCAGCTTCGAATTACTGAATTATATGAATATTATATGTATAGTGCAAACGAAAATAATATGGAGCCTCTGCCACAGCCACTACTGATATATTTTATATATAACAGTAAGCTTAATGACAGCAAGCGTGCCTATCTATATGCGAATATAGTGAGAAACAAAAAGGAAAACGAGCATATATATCAGCTATATTATAAGAGAATAGAGGTATTTATCCAAGCGCAGCTAGAGGCAAAAAAAATTAGCCCCAACCTAGCCATTCTATATAAGGAGTTTAAGGAAAAGCCAGGTCTTGAAAGTTGCTTTTCAGAATATTTACCTGAGGTAATGTTTACATATGAGCTATTTTGTAAGAATCCAAATATAACCAGTGTAGCGACCGTACATAAGGAGCTGGAGGATGAGGAGATTACTCATCTTACTGACGGTTTAGCAAATATACAGATTTACACTCATGATGCAAATATTTTCATAATTGATACCTTGGGAAATCGTTATGCGGTTTCTATCGATTATAAATTAAAGCCTCTGCTTAAGGCTGAAGAATTTCGTGAACTACATATGAATTATGAGAACCACACAAAGCTTCTTTTATATCTTTTTAATCATTACCAAAGTAATAGGGTGGTCAGTGTGGACTCCATAGAACTAAGAAAGCTTATACTACAGATACCTGGTTTAAATG
>CAZDWP010000317.1:0-2720 GCA_964508985.1 uncultured Herbinix sp.
GCCATATAAAGGAACCCTGAGAGTGCTTAAGGTTATGATGGGATATGAATATTTGTGGAGTAATATCCGTGTCAAGGGTGGTGCCTATGGCTGTATGTGTGCGTTTGGAAAGTCAGGGGATTGTTATTTTGTTTCCTATAGAGATCCCAATCTTCGCAAAACCATTGATGTATATGAGAATGCTGCTGAAACGATTGCCCAATTTGACGCAGATGAACGTACCATGACTCAGTATATTATAGGTGCTATTAGTGATTTAGATGTTCCTATGACACCTGCTACGAAAGGTTTGTATTCGTTATCTGGTTATATGACTGGTTTGACGGAAGAGGATTTACAACAAGAACGTGATGAGCTTTTGGCAGCTACAGCAGAGGATATTAGGGAATTATCTCAATATATAAAGGCATTTATGTCTGATGATTATCTTTGTGTAGTGGGGAATGCAGAGCAGATTCGTGAGGAGCAGGAATTGTTTGGAAAGATTGAAGCTTTGTATTAATAATACGTGATCCTTTTTTACTGATTCTTAAGAATACTTCTAATGCGAGTTTTTCCAGAATATGCTATTCTTTATATGTAACATAGAATAAATTGTTATTGGGAGGAATGATTATGAAGAGAGGGATACAGAAATTTATTGGATTAGGTCTTGCTGTTATTTTAATAGGAGGGTTAACTTCTTGTAGTAGTGGCTCTGGGTCTAAACACTCTTCGCCAATGTCTGTTAATAATGCGGAGTATAAAAGTGATCAAGCGATGCAAGAGGAATATGAAGCATATGATGACCTTCAGGTAATGGGGGGAGCTTCCACTCAAATGTATTCTACAGCAGAGGCTCCAGCCACTCAACCTTATGCTTCAGAACGTAAGTTGATTAAGACAGTTGATATGTCTGTAGAAACCAAGGCATATGATACATTACTTGAAACCTTGGACAATCAAATTGCAATAGCAGGGGGCTATGTAGAGAATTTCAATTCCTATAATGGAAGTATGTATTACGGTTCTAAAGGATTAAGATATGCGGATATGACAATTCGGATACCGAAGGATCAGTTAGCGACTTTTTTGGACATCGTTTCTGGCATTTCTAATGTAGTAAATCGTTCGGAAAATGTGGAAGATATTACACTTACTTATGTGGATTTAAAGAGTCATAAGGAAGCTTTAGTAGTAGAACAGACTAGATTATTAGAACTTCTGGAAATAGCAGAATCCATTGAGGATATTATTGTGATAGAGGAACGCCTTTCTAATGTTAGATATCATATAGGTTCTATGGAATCTCAGCTTAGAACTTATGATAATAAGGTGGATTATAGTACTGTGCGCTTAAATATCAACGAAGTACAGGATTTAACGCCAGTATTAGAAGAAACTGTGTGGGAACGTATTACAGCTGGTTTTACAAATAGCATTAAAAATATAGCAGAGGGATTTGTTGAAATTGGAGTTTGGTTTATGATTAACATCCCATATATACTTATTTGGGCTGTTGTGATAACTTTGATTATTGTATTGGCAAGATTAAGTTTTAGGAAAAAGAAGGTTAATAAAAAAGCAAACCCTTATGATGTGATGCAGAACCCTCAGGGAATTCAGAATGTAACTGGCGAAAAAGAGGAGAGCAATATTAAGTAAGAGTACAACTGTGCTATTTTATATCGAGGGTGCATACTGTGATTTTTTGTGTTATACTTCATTTATTAAATTAGAAAAAAGAACTTAACATTACTGAAAGGGAAAAATGAATGAATGAAAATCCAACCTTTAAATCAGGTTTTGTATCATTAATAGGAAGACCTAATGTAGGTAAATCTACATTGATGAATCAGTTGATTGGTCAGAAAATAGCAATTACTTCTAACAAACCACAAACTACACGTAATAGAATTCAAACAGTTTTGACGTTAGAAGAGGGGCAAATTGTTTTGGTGGATACACCAGGTATTCATAAAGCGAAAAATAAACTTGGTGACTATATGGTGAAAGCAGCACAACGTACGTTGAATGAAGTAGATGTTATCTTATGGCTGGTAGAACCAACTACTTATATTGGAGCAGGGGAACGTCATATTATTGAACAGCTTAAGACGGTAAAGACACCTGTTATTCTTGTTATTAATAAGATTGATACGATTAAAAAAGGAGAGGAGCTTCTCTATATTGATACGTATCGTAAGGAAATGGATTTTCAAGAAATTATTCCACTGTCTGCACTTCGTGGAGAAAACACAGATACGTTAATTCAGTGTATTTTCAAATATTTACCATATGGTCCTGCTTTTTATGACGAAGATACCATAACAGATCAGCCAATGCGTCAGATTGTAGCAGAATTAATTCGTGAAAAGGCTTTAAAGTCACTTGATGAAGAAATTCCTCATGGTATTGCAGTTAGTATTGAAAGCATGAAATACAGGAAGAAAATCTGTGATATAGAAGCCACTATTATATGTGAAAGAGAATCACATAAGGGAATGATTATAGGTAAAAACGGACAAATGTTGAAGAAAATAGGAATGACAGCACGTCCGGATATTGAAGATTTAGTAGAGATGCATGTTAATTTACAGCTTTGGGTTAAGGTCAAGAAGGATTGGCGAGATAGTGATTTCCTTCTTAAAAACTTTGGATATAATCCCAAAGATATTAATAAAAGCGAATAGAAAACCAAAAAAAGCGAACCCTAAGATTATAAGATACAGATTGGGGGA
>CAZDWP010000318.1:0-2718 GCA_964508985.1 uncultured Herbinix sp.
TATTTTGCAACACCTTGATGCTTTTCTTTATAGCAACTGACATTATAATCTCCTTATCCCTCAACAATTTTTACATGAACCTTTCGGACTCTGGGACCGTCATACTCAGTTAAATATATGCCCTGCCAGGTTCCAAGTAGCAATCTACCATCCTCTATGATTATGGTCTCGGAAAATCCCATTAAGCTGGACTTAATATGTGCAGCAGAATTCCCCTCCATATGATGATAGCCATCGGAAAATGGTACCAGCTTATTTATCTCCATAAGAAAGTCCCTTACAACATCGGGATCTGCATTTTCATTGATAGTAACCGCAGCTGTTGTATGAGGTACAAATACAAGACAAATTCCGTTAATTACCTTACTATCTATTATTGCCTCCTGAACCTGCCTGGTTATATCCACCATAGCTGTGGTTTGAGGTGTCTTTACGCTAAATTTATATATTTTACCCACTTGAACTATCCTTTCCCATGTAACAAGATATGACACCCTACTACAATATCATTATAAACAAGCAATATTCGAAATACAAGCATGGTTTATCTTTACCTGTCTCTAACATTCTTCTTATTCATCATTATCACCGATAATATCATAAATAAGATTCCACTTCCAAACAAAAATATAAATTGCATCCAAGGAGTAAATACTTTATTGCCTAACATTAGGTTCATTCCGGTCACTTCATTGTACTGCGTAATAGCCTCCTTAGGCAGACCTGCAAAGGTAGTCTTTAACGCCTCAGCGGTAAATTCTTTACGCATCCATGCACTTCCCTGTGTCATAGGTACAAATGCAAGAACCTTCACAACAATATCAGGCATAATACCCATGGGGACATACATGCCTGTGAGAAAGCCGGACAGGGTATGTACAAAGGTTGATATACCATTATATGCACTTCTGGTACGCGCTAGGCTTGTAATAAAGAATAGGAGGGCTGTGGTTGAAAAAGAATTTAGCACTATCAAACCCAACACCTTAAGTGCCAAGGTCAGAGACATAATTGTTCCGCCTGTAATTACTAATATGATTTCTGCTGCAAATACAGTTACAATACTAAAAAATATACTCATGCATATGGCTGATATCACATAACCGGATACTAACACAAATCGTGAAATAGGTGCTACATAATAGCTAGCGAGCTTTCCTGACTCCTCATCCCAGCTCATCATGCTAAGCATACTCATAGAAGATGTTATACCATTTACTATAGTAATACCCGCTATTATCAAAGAAAGAACAAGATTGCGTGCATTAACATCATCAAGGGCAGGATTTCTTGTACCAGCCAGCAAATATTCAGCAGGTATATTGCTTTCTAGCATTAATTCATCCACGTTCCGCAAAACCTGTTTAACCATATCTATATTCATTTCTCCAAGGAAAATAAGCATGAGCGTTAATATAATTAACATAGACAAAAACGTATAGAACACATTTTCCTTATCCTTTATATATACCAATATATTTCTTTTTATTATAGAGCTTAATGCTTTCATATTCATCGCCTCCTTATATAGTTTCCTGAAGTTGCTTTCCGGTTATATTAAGGAAAACATCATCCATAGTTCCCTGGACTACCTCAAAGGAGCTCATATAGGGAGAAAGCTCACTTAGTATCGGTATGGCAGACATCGTATCAGGAATAGTAATAGTAATATGATTACTTTTTTCTTTATAAGTCATCTGAAATCTTTCAGCTATCTCTATAACCTTCTCATAATTGTCGGAAAATACACGAATTCTATCTGTAGCATGAGCTTCCTTTAGCTTAGCTGGTGTTCCATATGCGACAATCTTACCACTATCAATCACAGCTATATGATGAGCTCTTGCTGCCTCCTCCATATAGTGGGTTGTAAGGAATATGGTCATATTATGCTCCTTACGAAGTCTTTCTACACTTCTCCAGACCATTCGCCTTGTCTGGGGGTCTAGCCCAGTGGTAGGCTCATCAAGAAACAGTATTTCAGGTTGATTCATGATTGCTCTTGCTATCTCACAGCGTCTTTTTTGTCCACCTGATAGTTTGCGATACTGTCTATCCAGCAAAGAACCTATATCTAAGGTATCACATACCATGTCTAAGTTCCTTTGAATGATACTAGCATCCTTTTCATAAAGATATGCCCTGCTAAGTAAATTCTGCTTTACACTTAGTAGTGCATCCATAGTATTATGTTGGAATACTACTCCTAGCTTTGAGCGAATTGAATTGTTGTCCTTTCCCAGCTCAGTTCCACATATCTCAACCTGTCCCCCATCTGGTGCATACAAAGTACAAAGCATATTTATAGTGGTTGATTTACCGGCCCCATTAATACCAAGATATCCGAACAGCTCGCCTCTTTTAACTGAAAAGCTGATATCATCAACCGCCTTTACATCAGCAAAATGCTTAGTAAGTTTACTGACCCTAATAATCTCATCCATAAATCTGATGCTCCCCTCAAAAATTACCAATTTTATCATATTTACTATATAAGAATCTATTAGAAAAAGCAAATTGTTTTTTAACTAATAGTATTCCTCTAGAAATTAATCTGCTATAATTAAAGAAGCAAATTTTATGACCTGGCTAGCTATACAAGAGGATTCGTAGAGATAATTATTCCTTATCTCGGTAATGAGGGGTTGTTTTATTTTAATTATGTACAATAAATTCTTATAAAAATGTTTTTCTTTATATAATATATCTCAATATTTA
>CAZDWP010000319.1:0-2673 GCA_964508985.1 uncultured Herbinix sp.
CACCTGGTCACTTCCCACAATATAAGCATCTAGGTTAAGCTTCGCATCTACAAGCTCCTTATATGTTCTATAATCTCCAATAAGGTTAATCTTTGTCTTTAAGAAAGACTGAAATTTGTTATATCTAGTCAGACTCTTTTTGTTTCTAAGATAGAGCTTACATCTAAGTAGATTACGGGAAAGCCCTCTCTTTAGCTTCATAGGATCATATAGTCCATCTATAATATCCGGGTGATAATTAATCACACCTGTCGTGGTATTTAGGTCCTTTAAAACCTTTTGTAATGCCCAGGTTTGCAATACCGCACCGTAATTATTCGCGCTATGAAACGTTATTACACCTACCTTCATTAAAGCTTCCTTTCTCTCAAATCGAGTATATTATTTATAGAAAAGCCGACTTCATCATTAAGAATAATGTTATCTCCTTGAAGCTTTAAATCCTTTGATGCGTTGCCTACAAGGACAGCATCATAAGCAGGAAATTGCTTAACAATATACTTAATTGTGCCTCTATATTTTCTGTTCTTATGGTACAAGCTCTTACTGAAATGCTTGAAATTATAGATAATTTTATCTCCGCTTAGGAGGCATAGATGAAGTACCATATGTTCTAAGCATGAATAATGGATTACATAGTCAAAGCTTGCATTTCCGAAGTATTTTCTCTTTTCACGACTCATGATCTTGTCTAGGCATTTACTATAGGCTTTATTCTTTGTTATCTTACCCATGAATTTTAACTTAAAATATTCAGAGCGTCTAAAGCCCACCTCATATATAATCGGCAAGTATGAGATGTCAGCATTAAGCATTGAAAGTAAATGAGTATCCTTCTTAACCTCATCAGTCTTCATGCAAATATAGATATCATAATAATTAGTATCAATAGAATTTATCATATTAATTCTATTTCTAGTTTCTATATCATTTTTAAAACCCTTCATAAATATAAGAACTTTCTTTTTGCCATTTGCTCTGATGCTCTCTGGCCCACGCACATCATCAGAAAGTATAGCACTCTCATTGTCGTCCTTGTCATCTAAGAATATATTGCAGATTCGCTCAGGTGTGTCCACCCTATCATTGATACAAAATCTATCATAAAACTGTTTGTAGTCTTTACGCTCGGCTCTTAGCTCTCTGATTAGCTCATCCACTGTCTCAGTAATTGGCAAGCCCAAATCATCCAAGTCAAGATAGAGCCCTCTATCATGTAGATATTCATCCTTGTCATATGTAAATAGGATAATCTTATTCTTGGTGACACCATAATCAAACATAATACTGGAGTAATCCGTTATAAGCACATCGGTAGCACATAAAAAGTCATATGTCTCGTACTTTGCAGGAAACTCCTCTATATGGCTGTATCCCGAATAGTCCATCTTATCTTTGACAAATGGATGAAGCTTTACATAGAAAACATCAGAATCATCAAGCCTACTATCAATATCTACGAAAAATTGCTCAAGCTGTCTTAATTGCTTGTCTGTCTCCTTATGGTGAAGAAGGCCCCTCCATGTGGGCATATATACTACAACCTTCTTATTGGTAATATTACAGTCTTTTCTTATTTGTTCTCTGCGTGCATCATTAAGAAGGGCTGAATTTCTAGGATAACCTGACACCAGAATCTTTCCTGGGTATATATCCTTAATCATATAGTCACCCATGAACACATCCCTTGAAAAATCATTTTGAAACAAAAGATAATCCGCTATTAAGAAATTGCGCTGAATATTTCCCAGAGCATATTCTCTATTGGGAACAATTCTTCCCATGGCCTTTAAGGGCGTCCCATGCCAAGTATTTAGATATACCTGGTCCTTCTTCTTAATAAAATAAGGAGGAAAGCTTGTGTCCGTAATCAGATATTTGGCGGATGCCAATGCTACATCATAATCCTTAGAATAAACTTCAATCATTTCTACATTATTAATATTATAACTATCAAGAAGCTTTCTATATGAAGCCTTATATTCCGGAGCCATAGCCAGCATCACATTATAGTCCTTATATTTATCCTTAGATAGCTCCATAAGTAGAGCAAATATATTACCTGCTACATCCTCTCCGTGCTTAGATTCAAGTAATATATCCTTAGGAAGTACATCTAGCTTCTCATATAAATGGGTATAGTAAACTGGCCCTCTCTTCATCAGAACAGAAATAAAAGGGAGCTTTTTCTTTATTATTGATATCTTGCCTTTGCTTTTCCTGAATTTATTAAGCTTTGCGAATATATTCTTAATACGCTTTAATGCGTCGTATATCCTATTGGGCATATATTCCCTTAGCCTAGTGATATGAATCATCTTTTTTCGATTCATAAAAAGCGGAAGCTTTCTCTTTAACCATCCTGACGAATACAAAAGATAATGATTACTTCGCCAATCAGGAGTCCTACTATCAAGGAAATCTTGTGTCTTGTTAATTATCTCAAGCTTTATATCAAGCTTACCCTTACCTCTATTTTCATTCTTAAATAGAGTTATATAACGATATAGAAAATGTCTTGCACAGGTATATTCCAGTTCGTCATGGTAGTGCTCCATGTTATTATTCTTCTCCATGTAATCAAATACCAATTCAAAGGCTTTGATAATGTCTAAAGTCTGCTTTGAAAATGTATTTAAAAAGCCACCCTGAGTTGTCTTACGGTAATTATAT
>CAZDWP010000320.1:0-2666 GCA_964508985.1 uncultured Herbinix sp.
GAGATTAATAATTTCTCTATCCCAAGTCTGATTACTCGTTCTACTAATGATATCACACAAGTTAGAATGATTATTGCAATGGGACTGCAGATGATGATTAAAGCACCTATTATGGCGGTGTGGGCAATAACCAAGATTTCAAATAAAAGCTGGCAATGGACAGCTTCTACCGCAGTAGCGGTAGGTTTGCTAATGATTATGGTACTAATTCTTATGATATTTGTTATGCCCAAATTCCGCGTGATTCAAAAATTAACAGATAATCTAAATAGTGTAACACAAGAGAATTTAACTGGTATACGTGTAGTTAGAGCTTACAATGCAGAAGATTACCAAGGACAAAAATTTAATAAGGCAAATAATAAATTAACTAAGAACAACTTATTTGTTAATAGATTGATGGGAATTTTAATGCCTGGTATGAGCATTATTATGAATGGATTGACCTTATCTATTTATTGGATTGGAGCTTATTTGATTAATCAAGCTGATATCATGTCTCGTGTTGATGTTCTTTCAGATATGGTTGTATTTTCATCTTATGCAATGCAAGTAGTTATGTCATTTACTATGTTGGTTATGATTTATATTATGCTACCTAGAGCTAGTGTTTCTGCTAAGCGTATTAATGAAGTGCTGGATACGAAACCTTCTATTGTAGATGGTAATATTACAGAAGGTGTACCTGGCAAAGAAGGGGAAATTGAGTTCCGCAATGTTAATTTTAAATTCCCTGATGCTTCAGAGAATATATTAGAAAATATAAACTTTAAAGTGCGCAAGGGGGAAAACATTGCTTTCATCGGTTCAACTGGTAGCGGTAAATCTTCTCTGGTTAATTTAATTCCTAGATTTTATGATGTATCGGAAGGAGAAGTGCTAGTAGGTGGCGTTAATGTTAAGGATTATAATACAGAAACACTTCACAATAAAATTGGATACGTTCCTCAAAAGGCAGTAATGTTCTCTGGAACCATAGAAAGTAACGTTACTTATGGAAGCAAGGGGGAAGAGGAAGTACAAAAAGATATTGAAAAAGAATTAAAAAAGGCAATTGAGATTGCGCAAGGTACAGAATTTGTTGAAAAAACAGAAAATCAGAATCAAGGACATATTGCTCAAGGCGGAGTTAATATTTCTGGTGGACAGAAACAGAGATTAGCTATCGCAAGAGCTATTTATAGAAAACCTGAAATTTATATATTTGATGATTCTTTTTCTGCACTAGATTACAAAACCGATAAATTATTGCGTGGTGCATTAAAAAAGGAAACAGCAGATACCACATCAGTTATAGTGGCACAGCGAATTGGTACGATTAAAAATGCAGACCAGATTATTGTACTAGATGAAGGTAAAGCCGTTGGAATTGGCACTCACAAAGAGTTGTTGCAAACTTGTGAAGTGTATCAACAAATAGCACTTTCTCAACTTTCAAAGGAGGAGCTAGAAAATGAGTGAAAATAAAGAAATGAATAACAATAGAAAATCAGGTGGGCACAGAGGACCTGGTGGTATGGGAAGACCAGGGGAAAAACCTAAGGATTTCAAGAAAACTTGGGGAAAACTATTGAGCTATTGTAAAAAGTATCTTCCTTGGGTAGCTGTAGCTAGTACTCTTGCTATGATAGGTTCTATTTTATCTTTAATCGGTCCTAATAAAATTAGAGATATGACGAACTTAATTACAGAAGGGCTTATTGCTGGAATTGACATGATTGGTATCAAAGAAATTGCACTTTTACTTGTTTTTTTATATGGATGCAGTGCGGTATTTTCTTATATTCAATCCTTTATTATGTCCACGGTGAACCAGACTGTTACCAAAAATTTAAGAAATGAGATTTCTACTAAAATTAATAAAGTACCTTTGAGTTATTTTAATAAAACAAGTCATGGTGATGTATTAAGCCGTGTCACCAATGATGTGGACAACATTGGTGAGAGTTTGAATCAAAGTATTGTTACATTGGTTTCAGCAATTACCATGTTCTTTGGCTCTTTGGCAATGATGTTTTATACCAATTGGATCATGGCACTAACCGCTATATTTTCCACCGCTATTGGTTTCTTTATTATGATGTTAATTATGGGAAAGTCGCAGAAACACTTTATTGCTCAGCAACGTGAGTTGGGTAAAATAAATGGTCATATAGAAGAAATTTATACCAGTCACAATGTGGTAAAAGCATATAATGGTGAGAAAGAAGCTTTAAAAGTATTTGATGATATCAATGATAATTTATACGATAGTGCATGGAAAAGTCAGTTTTTATCAGGATTAATGATGCCCCTAATGGGATTTATTGGTAACTTTGGTTATGTGGCTGTTTGTGTAGTTGGTGCAGCATTAACGATGAATGGAATGACTACCTTTGGTGTTATTGTAGCCTTTATGATGTATATCCGTATGTTTACCAATCCTCTTAGTCAGATTGCTCAGGCGATGACTAGTTTGCAATCTACTGCAGCGGCTGGAGAGCGAGTATTTGAATTATTGGAAGAAAAGGAAATGGAAGATGAGTCCTTTAAAACAAAAACGTTAGAACATGCAAAAGGTGATGTTGAATTTAGAAATGTAAGATTTGGTTACGATGAAGAGAAGGTTATAATTCATGACTTCTCAGCACATGCCAAAGCAGGTCAAAAAATTGCCATTGTAGGCC
>CAZDWP010000321.1:0-2640 GCA_964508985.1 uncultured Herbinix sp.
TCTATAGATTTGTAATTATCTTGATATTCATTTGTATATGTATTAACTATGACTTTCTCTACTAAGTAAGGGCTAGTATCCGGTAGAGTTATTCTATTATCTCTTAAGTAGTATGCTGTTCCCCAGAATTTTTTCACTATCATGGTGATTTCACCGGTGAGGTAACAGTCTGATTTTTCTTCAAATGCCATGTCCATATCTGGTGGTTTCATCCTGTCACTCATGGCAAGAAATCCTAATAGCAGAAGAACTGGTAATCCCCATAGGAAGTAGTCCTTACGGTTAATATATCTCCTAATTCTAAACATTAACAGATAAATAAGCAAATAGCTCACGAAACCTATTATTACAATATATATTAGAGGGATTTTATACCAAGCCAAAATAATACTAGTGACAAAAGCCATAATCCCACAGAGAAAAGGTCTCTTTATCAATACACGAAGCCTCCCCTCTACTGGTTATCTTCATTTATTGCAAGATTACGTTCAAATAATACACCAAGGTTAGTATTCTGGAAGTCTTGTGCTGGCTTACCATTTATATGAAACTGTACTTTATTAATACCGGGAAGCTCTACCAAGGTATTGACGATAGAGTATATTGCCACATCATCAGATATGCCTAGAAGCTTCTCAAGAAATTTTTCATTGAAGTCTACATAACATATGCTTTCCTTAGTGGATACATTTAGCAATGTGGTTCCAACCGGAACTGTGGCATATAGACCGATTTCAGTTGGTCCGTTAATTATCTGGTTAATTACAAGTTCCTCTATGGAGGAGATTCCAGTATAGAATATATTCCTTGTAGTCTTTTTTAGTAAGTCCCCTGCCTCGTTGGCAAAATACAATGTAACCTTATAGTTTATCTCTGCACCTGTGTTTTCAATAAAGAACTCCGCCGTCATTAACCCGATTTGATTTCCATAAGAGTCGATAAGAGGCTGCCCATTTACATTGAACAACACAAAATCTATACCTGGAATCTGACTAAATGTCTTTACTATTGTTGCACGACATAAAACTTCAGTAATTCCTTTTAGCTCGCTGTATTTTGTATCAAAATTAAGTATAAGCTGTTCATCTACTATTCTATAATCCATAATAGTAACACCTTCGGGGATAGCTTTTTTATATATCATATTGGTAGGCTCTTTTTGCATTACCTCCAGTAGTTCAGTCACAAGCTGTTCCTTGGTTTCTCCTAAGGGAACATAGCCCTCACTGACAATTCCTGAGGATTTACTATCTATATAGTAAATCTGATATTCATTTTTTAATTTGTCTGTATCCTTTTCATTAGCACCACAGGAAGTAAGTAGTGCAACCATAAGAAGAATCACAGCAATAAATGCTCGTTTCATTTATTCCTAACCTCATTCTCTATTAATTTGGTACCTGGTACCGTCTAAGCTATATAGTTAAGAGGAATTCTTACGTTGAATGTTGTACCCTCTCCTTCTGTACTGTAAACTCTTATTGCGCCTCTATGCATTTGTACAACACTTCGTGTTATCGCTAGTCCCAATCCGGTTCCTCCGGATTCTCTGGATCTGGCCTTGTCCACCCTGTAGAAGCGTTCAAATATCATGTCTTGCACGTCCTCAGGTATACCTATGCCCGAATCTGAGACCTTTATATAGAAATACTTATGGTCTGCATTTAGAGATACTCTTACCCAACCATCAGTTGTATTGTATTTTATGGCGTTTTCTATAAGATTTGATATCGCTAGTGAAATCTTCACCTCATCCACCTCTGCCATAACAGGTCTGAAGCTTTCATAAATCATTTCTATGTTTTGAATCTTTGCTATAGGACTAAGCCTCTTTAGTATCTGCTCTAGAAGCTCATTAATATTGATACTTGATATATTCATATCACCGGCTGTCTTGTTAAGCTTTACTAATGAAAGAAGGTCATTAATAATCTTATTCTCTCTTTCAATCTCCTCGGTAATATCAACTAAGAACTCACGATAAAGCTCTACTGGGGCATCATCCTGCATAAGAAGAGAATCCGCCAGAACCTTTATAGAAGTAATCGGAGTCTTTAATTCATGAGACACATTGGAGACAAACTCCTGTCTGCTGTTCTCAATCTTTTGCATATGATTTATCATCTGATTAAATGAATCCGAAATCCTCTCAATCTCATAATAGCCCTTAATTGATACTTCCTCATCCATATATCCTTCAGATAAACGGTCAATTGATGTAAAAACCTTTGTCAATGGCTTAGTCAATCTATTAGAGAAATATAGGGCGAATATAAATACTAACATAGCGAGTGCTAATGAGAATATGATTGCTCTTTGCTCCATAGCAGATAATATGCTTTCTATGTCCCTTGTAGATGAGTTCATGACAACAGCACCTACAACAACCTTTTGTTCCTCGGTGGTATGGGTGATTGGTTGGGTTAATATTAAGTAATTGTTCTCTTTATCATGAACCCTGCTGCTATTACCACTAAAGCTTTGGATTACCTCTTTGGATACCAAATACCTATTATCATCATATAAGCCATAGGTGTCCTCGACAATATTAAGGTTGCTATTGACAACTACTATTCTACCCTGATATATATCCGCGACTCTATTAACCTCAACATCAATTTCAGGAACCTCCGCCAGTGT
>CAZDWP010000322.1:0-2635 GCA_964508985.1 uncultured Herbinix sp.
ATCCCTTGAGCTGGATTAACGAAGTTGTCTAAGTCCATTGATCTTGCAACAAACCGATAGAAAAAAGACATCAACACACCTGCCATAATTGAAATAAGTATTCCTTTGCCTGTCACTTTCTGGTTTCCTGTGGAAGCCTTTCTATATGCTAATGAATTAATAATAATTGCTATTGTAATGAGTCCTACTCCTAAAAATAGAAACAATGGATCTCCTTTTTGTGAACCATAATAATTAATAATAACACCAAGAACGAGTGCTAACCCAATCCCAACAGGAAAGGCAACAGACATCCCTGCTATTGCAATTGCTGCCGAGAGCAAAATATTACCAGCATTAAAAATCACACCTCCTAAAAATGCACTTCCTATATTATCTAAGTGTGCTTGACTTAAATCTGTCATAAAATCTCGTCCGCTTTCACCTGTACTACCCAATGTAAATGCGAAAATCAATGACACCAACAAAACGCCAATAACGTAATCCCAATAGAATAATTCATAACGCCAGGTCTTACCAGCAAGTTTCTGGGTGTTTCCCCATGAACCCCAACATAACATGGTGATGAATGTGAAAATAATGGCCAACGGATAACTGTCTACTATAAACATTGCTTTTAAATTTTAGAGATTTATAATTTTTCTTTTTTCTGAAATTCGTACACCTCTGCGTGAGTGGGTATAGATGGTTGAGCCCCCATTCGTGTGACACAAATAGCTGAAGCTGCAGTTGCAAACTCTAACGCTTTAACAAAATCCTGTGTCCTCATATATTCGGCAATAAAAGCTCCGCAAAATGTATCGCCAGCTGCTGTAGTATCAATTGCTTTAACATGATATGCAGGAACAAAATAAATATTTCCTTGATCCTTTAAAATACTCCCTTTCTCTCCTAATGTTAGTAAAACTGTCTTCACGCCTTTATCCAATAATAAGTCCAAAATAACTTCTTCTCTTCCTACCTCAACCTTTACGCCAGTTAAAGTCTCGGACTCATTTTTATTAACTACCAAGATATCTATTGTTTTAAGAAGATTGTCATTTAGTTCATTTGCTGGCGCAACGTTCAACATTACCATTGTATTATTTTTATGCGCTAAATTGCAAATAGTCTCAATTGTCTGCAATGGTATTTCCATCTGAAGTACTACAACAGAAGCTTTTGCTATATGTTTCTCTAATTTTAAAATATAATCTGAATTCAATTTACCATTAGCACCAGGTATGATTACAATGGAGTTGTCCCCTTTATTATCAACCCAGATCATTGCAATTCCTGATGGAACATCATCAATCTGTAATGATAAAGAGACATCTAATCCTTCTCGGTTATAATACTCTATAGCACTTTTACCATTAAGATCATTTCCAAGACAAGTAACAAATGACACTTTGCCTCCTGATTTATGAGCAGCCATTGCTTGATTGGCTCCTTTCCCTCCCATGGTTTGATGAAATGCTAATCCTTCAATTGTCTCACCTTTTACTGGGAAGTTTTCCATTCTTGCGATTAAATCGGTATTTGAACTTCCAATAACTAATATCTCTCCCATAATTATTCTTTAATAATAAATTCGATTATTCACTTTTGTATTTTAAAGGTTTCTGCTTTATCAGATCAACAAAGTAGGCTTTAATTTCTTCTGCTTGTTGATCTGTAACACTCACTAAGATGTGCTTTCCCTTACTATCTTCATCAAAGTGTGTATATCCTTCATCATCAACAGTAATTTTACCAGGAGCAGATTCATTAAAACTATTATCATTCTCTACAACATACATCAAGCTTGTTAAGTCCCATGTGGGTCGGTCATATGGCATTGGTAAATATACTTTATACGCCTCAACCATTGGATGTTTCATTCCCCAATTAAAATCATCAGTTATACTTGATCCGGGATACAAAATCGTTATTCCCAATTCAAATGGTGATGCAACAATTTTAGTTGGCCACTCTTCAAAAATTTTCCTTGCAGAATTAACGTCTTTTGCAACATTATATTCTGTTACAGGATTTTCTCCAAAGCTTCCAGCCATTACCGACAGCATCTTCACTTTCTTAGCCACGAGATCTTTCCCATTCAATGATGAGTACTTATCAGCTTGGGTATCTAATAACTGAGCAATATTTGTAGAAAAGCCAACAGAAACAATTACAACAGAACTATCTGGCTGTTGAGACAGTATCTCTCTATATAAAAGAGGAGCTGCTGACAAAGATTCATGATTGGTCAATGTTCTTTTAAATAGTGGTTGGCCATCCTCTTCTAATTCACAAACCTTTTGTGCATAATTTATCGCATCACCCTCACTATCTGTTCCATTTTTGACAATCCCAATTGGTATGCCAGCATGTCCATACCAAGTAGCCATTACATCGATGAACTCAGCCGAGAAAGGACTATTTTTATTACTCATTACACCTAACAAATCTACTTTATCAGCTTCGACATACTTATAAATCATATCCAAAGCCAATGCGTCATCAATATCGTTCCCCATATCGGTTTCAAATATTAATTTAATCTTAGAATTATTTGAACTGTCCACTGTGTTTTTTGATTCTTTTGAAGAACATCCAAATAGTAGGAGGGCTGAAATTACGGAGATTAAAATCTTAATCATATCAATACTTT
>CAZDWP010000323.1:0-2633 GCA_964508985.1 uncultured Herbinix sp.
TTAATTCTTTTAAATCTAAAAAATCTCGATGATTAGGTTCAATAGTTCGACCACCTAAAGCCATTAACTTTTCTTTTAATTCTCTTAAACTCTTACCCATAAGTTAATGACCTCCTATTAATATTGCGACCCACTCCAAAGATCCAGTATGCCGACCACTATTACCTATATATAAATTAGTTTCATCTTTCCTAATCCACACTTCTCCTAAATAACCTTCAGGATTAGTCGTAGGATGTGCATATACGACAGTCGGTGTTGTGGATAAACTATGTGGGATTATAACTTCATTTGATAAACCTGCATAAGAAGAAACTCCTGAGGTAATAGTTGGCTTACCCTCAATATTGTCCCAAACAAGATCTTCCAAAGTTGCAATTACTTCATCTCCAGTTTTCTTTTTAATTACGCTTCCTTCTTTTAGTTGAGCCACTAGTTTACCTCCTTCCAGCCTTGCGGATAGCTAGCAGGACTATAAGTATTTCCGTCAATCAGACTCTCATAAACACCCCCCTCAAAAATAATTTTGTCTCCGATATCGTAACTATCATGAGCACCAGTGGGTTGTTTCCACTCTGGGATAATATGTTCTGGTAAAAGATTCAAGTAGAGGGCTGGTAGTTCGCTAGGAACCCAAGACGTTAGACTAGTATGTTCTTGAATTACTTTATAAAGTTCGTCATTATATTGAAAAACATCTCCAACTTTATAAAACTTATCTATTTTATATCCGTCATACAAATCAATCATTTCAATTAACTCATCTTCGGTCAATTCATCAACCCGAATTAGCTTTCTGGTTGCACCCAAATTCGCCGCAATCTTTTTTCTGAATCGCATTGCTTTTTCTATTCTACTCATCGTCTTCGCCTCCTAATAAAGTATCTACTGTCTCTTCTAAATCAGTAACTCTATCATCCATTTGAACGGCTTTGACTTCATACTCGCTATCAATATTAATTTCTAGATTGTTAATACTAGGACTGTAAACTAATTCTGCAGACCTAGCAGAGATATGATCTTCTAATTGTTCATAAGCAATTTGAGTTATTTCTTCGTCTGTCTTTCCCTCTTCCAAATCCTCTAAATTTACAATAGTATGTGCATAAAAAGTTCTCCCATTTAATAATTTAATATTAAATCCTACTGCATACCCTGTTGGTTGATTTTCTGGATATAGTCTATATTTAATTACTTTTAGTTGCATTTAAACGCCTCCCAATAAATAATCTTCAATTAATTCTCCTAGTACCAAAGTGCCATCAGGTGTCATCCTAGGTATAATAGCAGTATAATTAGATAGTGGTAATATTTCACCTATACCTGCTATTGCTACTGTTTGTGCTAAATATGTTTCCACAAGATTATCTGGTACATATATCTTTTTAGCTTCCATATACCAATCCTGTGTCCTAATAGCAATAGCATTTTTTAATAAAATAAATGTAGCTTTAGGGGCAATTTGAAAAGCCTGTGCAGGTGAAAACCTAGAACCAAAGATTACAGTATTACCATTAGTATTAAATACTCGGCAAAAGCTTTCGCCTAAAATAGTGCCACTTGCTTTAATTACATAATGGTCATCATCATAGTAAAAATCAACTACAATTACATTTGACCCCCAATTCCCTAAAAGTTGTCCTATTTCGTAAGTTGTTGTAAATGTTCCGTATATCCATATTTCATCTTCAGGAGGTAGAGAAGTTGCATCTTCAACTAATTCCCCTAGTACCAAAGTTCCATCAGATATTAATTTGGGATTCATAGCATCATTTTCAATTAATTCACTTTTAATTTTCAAAGTTCCATCAGTTTTTACTCTTGCAATCTTTCCCACTATACCACCTCAATATCCAAACTATCTTCAATATCGTTATAGATTATCTTAAATCTACCACCTAAAATTAATTCATTGAGTGTCAAGTTAGGAACTGCTCCACCTATTTCTTCACCATTGTAGTAAGGCTTACCTTCAACTTCACTAAACTTATCTATAGTAGATTTGTTGGTGTGAGTATGCTCATTAGTAGCATTAGCTGGTGTATAACCTAGAGCACTCTCAATATGACTTGCTGCTAAATTTTTAATTTCGCCTGGATCGCCTTTTTCCGCAATCAAAAGCCATGTAGTGTCGTCTGTTCCGGGTGTGACACCTTTAGATGCTTTCAAGGCGCGATAGCTTGACCCGTTATAAGCGACCTTGTTGCCGATGACGTAGTTCTTGCTAGAGCTGTAAACCTCAAAGACCGCCCTCGCATTTTCATTAGCAATCCTTGTGGTTTCGTTAGAGCTCCGTGTACCCTCTGCTGTCCCCCGTGCAACTTCATTTGCATTTCGTGTCGTTTCCGCTAAGTTGAAGGCAGTCGTCCTTGCACCTTCAGCAGTCGAGTACTGTCCGTCTCTGGCGTCTTCCGCCTGCCCGTAAGCCGTATTCCTCGCACCCTCTGCGGTCGTGTACAGGCCGTCTCTAGCCGATTCCGCCTGTCCATATGCAGTGTCGCGCGCGCCTTCTGCGGTGTTGCGTGCGGATTCGTTCGACTCACGGATTTCTTCAGCGGCCTCACGGTTGGTCTCGGCGGCGTCTCTAACGTCCTCAGCATCTAAGTAAGCGGTATTTCTATCTGCTTCTGAAG
>CAZDWP010000324.1:0-2632 GCA_964508985.1 uncultured Herbinix sp.
TAAGCACATATTCTCTTAATACTCCTTATCTTAGCTTATATAATATTTTATTTACTAAAAAGATGCAAGTTCTAAAAGCTCTATGAAGCTTTTTGATATTTATTATATTAATATATCATTACTTTGTCATTTGTCAAGTTTTTGTTAGAGAACTATCTTGTAGAATCCGATTTTTATTCCTATATTGATATCATAAATTGTATTATAAATAATATATTGTTACATAAAAGAATGGATGGTAATATAAATGAGTTTTCTTTCAGATTTGATTTATGATTATGGATTAATGGCGATGTTTTTAGTAATCATGTTGGAATATGCCTGTTTTCCGGTCTCTAGTGAAATTGTACTGCCCCTCTCAGGTGCGGTAGCGTCAATAAATAATACTCATTTTCTTGTTATTCTACCCCTAAGTGTGTTAGCAGGACTTATAGGTACAGGCTTATGCTATACTGTGGGATGGTTTGGAGGGGGAGCTATCATAAATGGAATTAAAAAAAAGTTCCCAAAATCTGAAAAGTCGCTTAATGCATCTTATGACAGATTTCATGAGAACGGTGCTTCTGCGGTCTGTATTGGCCGTGTCATCCCCTTAGTCCGTACATATATCGCATTGATTGCTGGGGCTGCAAAGCTAAAGCCTTCAGTATATTTCCCTGCCTCCTTCTTAGGTATTACCGTATGGAATACTCTACTTATAGGTCTTGGCTATTCACTAAGAGAGAATTATGGTAAGGTAGCTGAGTATTATAGTAGATATAAGCATAATCTTATTCCAATATTTATACTGGCTAGCTCTTTCCTAATAATCAATAGGTTATATAAATGGAGAAAGAAAAAGACTGCTAATCCAGCTGAGTAAGCCGGTATGTTAGCAGACTTCTTCTAATTCTCCAGTTAATTAAGATTCTTTAGATACTCCTTGATATAATCGACTTATTCATCCATTTGCCTGATAATACTCTTATACTTCCATATATTCCGGTTGCAAACCAGGTCAGCGCACTCGCCCAGAATATACCTTGGAAACCGATTATCTTAGACAGATATATGGATACAGTCACCCTAACTACTACCTCTATAAGTCCCATAATCATAGGAACTTTGATATCACCAGCCCCGCTTAGGAAATTCCTTGTTACAAATATCAGTCCTAGGAAGCTATAGAATAGACTGGTAATTCTTATCCCTTCCACTCCATTTCTTACCACATCTATATCCTCTTTTTTAGTAAATAGTCTCATAATATATTCCCCACCGAAGTACATAAGAGGAAGCATAATAAGACTAAATATCACAATAATTATGACCGATGATTTCATTCCTTTCTTAGCTCTATCAATATTTCCTGCACCTATATTCTGTCCTGTAAATGAAGCCACTGCTGCTCCCAAGGACATGGATGGTTGCATGACAAGCTGCTCTATTCTGTTTACAACTGTATATGCCGCCATAATAGTAGCCTGAAATCCATTAATAACAAATTGCAAAGCCATCATGGAGATGGATACAAATGAATTCTGTAAGGCTACAGGAATCCCCAGTCGAATACTTTTTATAAATATTTCCTTGTCAGGCTTAAACTCCTTTAATGGAATCCTAAGAAGCTTAACCTTATTATAGGAATAGATAATACACCCTATACCAGATATGAATTGAGAAATCACTGTGGCTATAGCAACACCGGGAACACCCCAGTGAAACGCAATTACAAATACAAGATCCAGTACCACATTAATAATACTGGCAATAATTAGAAATATTAATGGAGTTATGGAGTCTCCAAGGGCACGAAGAATCGCAGCAATTCCATTATAGCTGGCAGTGCCAAGAATCCCCAGGAAGCATATCTTCATATATCTCTCCGATTGATCTATAAGTTCCACTGGAGTTCCTAAAAGCTCCAACAAGGGACGACTGGCAAAGTAGCCTAGCACCCCCATAATAACAGCAGCTAAAAGAATTATATATGTTGCTGTAGCAATACTCTTTCTGACCCTTTGGTGATCTCCCGCACCAAAATACTGAGATATTACAATTGATATGCCGGCTGATAGACCAAAGGTTAGACCAAAAATAAGAAATACCGACGAACCGGTAGCACCTACTGCCGCCAATGCATCCTTACTGACAAACTTACCAACAACTATTGAATCCACCATATTATAGAGCTGCTGAAATATATTGCCTATAAGCATAGGCCCAGAGAATCTCAATATTAATTTTGCCGGATGACCTTTTGTCATATCACGAGTTATATTTCTTGACATTTTGCACCTCTGCACTTTCATAAAATCAAATTATTTTCTTAATGTGAACAGTATACACTTTTTTCAGATTAAAACAATGTTTTTTATCATAAAAAATATGTCATTATCCCTTATTTCTTTTCTTACATAATCCCTTATTATCCTCATATAATTTAAAGAAGATTGACCATAAACAATGAGCAGAATTGGAGGAAAATATGCACTGGCATAGCATATCCATAGAGGACACCCTAAGGGAATTGAAGGCTGATGTCAATCAAGGTCTTGTCCAAGAGGATGTACTAGAAAGACAGAGATTATATGGTAGAAATATTATAGATGCTAAAAAAGGAAAAAATCTTTTACAAAAATTCCTGGCTCAA
>CAZDWP010000325.1:0-2630 GCA_964508985.1 uncultured Herbinix sp.
AGGTATTCTGCCGCTGTAAGTGCCATACGAGGTGTGGATATACGCTCTATAGCAGGATCATTTGCCAGGTTGACGAACATAACCGTCCTATCTATAGCACCGGTCTCACGGAAGGACTCTGTAAAGAAATTGGCCTCTTCAAAGGTAATTCCCATCGCAGCAAATACAACCGCAAATGGTTCTGTGGTACCACGAACCTTAGCCTGACGTGCTATCTGAGCCGCCAGATTAGCATGTGGAAGACCACTTGCCGAGAATATCGGAAGCTTCTGTCCACGGACCAATGTATTTAATCCGTCAATTGCGGATACTCCTGTCTGAATAAATTCCTGCGGATAATTTCTTGCTGCGGGATTCATCGGAAGTCCGTTAATATCAAGTCTTTGTTCCGGTAAAATATCTGGACCCTTATCAATAGGACGTCCCAAACCATCAAATACACGGCTAAGCATATCCTCCGACACGCCAAGCTCCATGCTTCGACCTAAAAAACGCACCTTACTGCTGGCCAGATTTATTCCGGTAGAGCTTTCAAACAACTGTACAAGTGCATTTCCACCGTCAATCTCAAGAACTCTACAACGACGTTTTTCACCGCTGGCTAGTTCAATCTCAGCAAGTTCGTCGAAGGCAACGTCCTCAACACCCTGTACTAGCATAAGAGGACCTGCTACCTCCCTAATGGTTCTATATTCTTTTGGCATTAGGCTTCCTCCTTCTGTACAAGTGCATGAATCTCTTTTTTAAGTTGCATAAGGACTTCATCATACTCATGCTTAATCTTATCATTCTTTATATATTTGAATCGTCCAATTCTTTCCCTGACCGGTAAAGTTACTAAGTCATCTATAGAAAGATCGCTCAAATTCTCCAGTGAAATGTCATAGAACTTCATAATAAGCTCCATCATCATAAACTGCTTTTCAAGACTTGTATAGGTATCATCCTCATGGAAGGCATCCTGATGAAGATAGTCTTCACGTATGGATCTTGCGGCCTCAAGCTTTAAGCGGTCAGGAGCAGATAATGCATCCATACCTACCAACTTTACTATCTCATCCAGCTCAGCCTCGTCATTAAGTAGCCTCATGATTCTAGCCTTCATATCATTCCAACTGCCATCCACATTTGCATTAAACCATTTTCCCATATCATATAGGGAATAGCTTGTCAGCCAATTGATAGCCGGGAAATGTCTTCTGTAAGCCAAATTAGCATCCAAACTCCAGAATACCTTAACTATACGTAGTGTTGCCTGAGATACTGGTTCTGAGATATCACCACCAGGAGGAGATACTGCTCCAATAGCCGATAGTGCACCTTCTCTGCCATCTTTACCCAAGCTTATAACTCTTCCTGCTCTCTCATAAAACTGTGCTAAACGGCTGGCAAGATATGCGGGATAGCCTTCTTCACCAGGCATTTCCTCTAGACGGCCTGACATCTCACGAAGAGCCTCAGCCCAACGAGATGTAGAATCCGCCATCAAAGCTACAGAATAACCCATATCTCGGAAATACTCTGCAATTGTAATACCAACATAGATAGATGCCTCACGAGCCGCAACCGGCATGTCCGAGGTATTGGCAATCAATACTGTACGCTCCATCAGGGATTTTCCTGTCTTAGGATCCTTTAGCTCCGGAAATTCGTTAAGAACGTCTGTCATCTCATTTCCTCGTTCTCCACATCCGATGTAAACTACTATATCAGCCTCAGCCCACTTAGCCAGCTGATGCTGAACTACAGTTTTACCGCTTCCAAATGGTCCCGGAATAGCAGCAACTCCACCTTTGGCAATAGGGAAAAGCGTGTCTATAACTCTTTGTCCTGTAACCATAGGCTTATCTGGAGATAATTTCTGTTTATATGGCCTTCCCTGACGAACAGGCCATTTTTGCATTAATGTAAGATTTTCTTTTGTCTCGTCATCCTTTTCAAGTATGGCGACGGTATCAACAACAGTATAATCACCTTCGGTTATGGAGGTTATTCTACCCTTCATTCCGTTTGGAACCATGATTTTCTGTATAACAATATCAGTTTCATTTACGGTTCCAATTATATCTCCTGCTTCAACCTCTGTTCCAACTGTAACGCTCGGTACAAAATGCCACTTTTTCTCTCTACTAAGTGAAGGAATTTCAACACCACGCTTTAAATTTGTTCCAGTGGCCTCCATAATGTCTACCAAAGGACGCTGGATTCCGTCAAATATACCTCCAATAAGCCCGGGACCTAATTCGACGCTTAAAGGTGTTCCTGTTGATTCCACAGGCTCACCGGGTCCAAGTCCTGATGTTTCTTCATAAACCTGGATGGAAGCCTGGTCGCCATGAATTTCAATAATCTCGCCGATTAGACGTTGCTTACTTACACGTACAACGTCAAACATATTAGCATCTCGCATACCTTCTGCAACTACCAAGGGACCGGCTACTTTCTTAATGGTGCCATTGCTCATATTTTCACCTGCTTTACTTTATCATCTTTGATTAATCGTTATTAAATATAATATCAGAGCCTACTGCACGCTCCACAGATTTCTTAACATTTCTCATTCCCCTACCGGTATTACCTGATACACCGGGAATTGGTATAATTGCCGGAAGCTGTGAGGATATATAATT